>NZ_BCPO01000127.1:0-8521 GCF_016586105.1 Burkholderia sp. E168m15 | reverse complement strand
GGTCGCGGCATCGGGCCTGCCGTGGCACGCGGCACGCGCGGCGGCCGCCACCGCCGACCTCGACCCGCGTCAGGCCGGCCGCCTGCGCGCGAGCCCCGACGACGCGGCCATCCGCGCGGCCAGCGGCTACCACTGGGTGCGCGACGGCGCATTCACGGTCGCGATCTCGCCGCACGCGCCGCCCGTGTCGACCTATGCGACCGACGCGCGCACCGTGGTCGGCGCCGATCCCGACTATGCGCAACTGGTCGCGGACGCGCTCGGCCGCACGCTCGTGCTGCTGCCGATCGCGTGGGCCGACTGGCCGCTCGGGCTGACGTCCGGCAAGTACGACGCGGTGATCTCGAACGTCGGCGTGACCGAGAAGCGCAAGGAGAAATACGATTTCACGACCTACCGGCTCGGGCTGCACGGCTTCTACGTGCGCACCGCCAGCCCGATCGTGAAGATCGCGGAGCCGAAGGACATCGCGGGCCTGCGGATCATCACCGGCGCCGGCACGAGCCAGGAGCGCATCCTGCTCGAATGGAGCAAGCGCAACGTCGCGCAAGGGCTGAAGCCGGCCGAACTGCTCTATTTCGACGACGATGCGACGGCGCGCGTCGCGCTGCTGTCGGGCCGCGCGGATGCGGAGCTGAACCCGAACGCGTCGCTCGCGTACGAGGCCGCGCGCAGCGGCAAGATCCGCCGCGTCGGCGTCGTCAATGCAGGCTGGCCGGCGAATGCGGACGTCGCGATCGCGACGCGCCGCGGCAGCGGACTCGCGCCGGCGCTGACCCTCGCGACCAATGCGCTGATCGGCAACGGCCGCTATGGGCAGGCGCTGGCACGCTGGGGTTTGCAGAGCGAGGCGATCGCGCGGGCGGAGACCAATCCGCCGGGGTTGCCGTCGTTCTGAGCGTGTCGCTCAAGACAATCGCGCCGGCATGTCGTGGCGGACGCGCCGGCGCGATCCGATCGATCGGTCGTTCGTCTACGCCGGCACCGCCGCCTGATAGCGGTCGAGTTCCGCAATATGCGCGTGAATCGCCGGGATCAAGTCGCGCCCGTAGGCCAGTGCATCGTCGAGCGGATCGAAACCGCGAATCAGGAACGTCGATACGCCGAGCCGGTAATACGCGCCCAGCGCTCGCGCGACCTGCTCGGGCGTGCCCACCAGCGCGGTCGAATTCCAGCGCGCGCCGGTCAGGTTCGCAACCCCCATCCACAGCCGCTCGTCGAGCACATCGCCCTGCGCGGCGGCGGCCATCAGGCGCTGCGAGCCCGCATTCTGCGGCGCATGACCGGCGATCGGCTGGCCGTTCGCGAGCCGCGCCGCCCGCACGCGCTCGCGGATCGCCTCGGCCTTCTCCCACGCGGCCGCCTCGGTATCGGCGACGATCGGCCGGAACGACACGCTGATGCGCGGCGCGCGCCCGAACGGCGTGGCGGCGGCCCGTACGCGCGCGATCTGCTCGCGCACCGCGTCGAGCGGCTCGCCCCACGTCATGTAGACATCCGCATGCTCGCCCGCAACGGCAAGCGCGGCCGGCGACGAGCCGCCGAAATAGATCGGCACGTGCGGTCGCTGCGCGCCCTTCACGAGCGGCGATGCGCCGCGCAGCCGGTAGAACGCGCCGTCGTGATCGACCGGCGCATCGGCCAGCCAGATCCGTTTCAGCACGTCGAGATATTCGCCGGTGCGGCGGTAGCGCGCATCGTGCGGCACGAAATCGCCGTCACGCTGCAAGTCGGTGTCGTCGCCGCCGGACACCACGTTCAGCGCGAGCCTGCCGCCGCTGAACACGTCGAGCGTCGCGATCTGCCGCGCGGCGGCCGACGGCACGATCACGCCCGGCCGGTGCGCGAGCAGCAGGCGGATGCGTTCGGTCGCGGCGGCCGCGAACGACGCGACGATGAAGCCGTCCGCCGCGTTGCTGAAATGGCCGATCAGGATCTGGTCGAAGCCGGCGGCCTCGTGCGCCTGCGCGAAGCGGCGCACGTAGTCGGGCTGGACGGCCGCGCCGCCCGGCACGTCGACCTCTGCGCCGGGCGTCGCGGTGATCATGCCGATGATGTCGACTGGCATGTCGGGATGTCCTCGGGTATGTCGATCGGGAATCGCGGGAATCGTGTAGCGGGCCGCACGGTCACTGCGCGGCGGCGGTCTTCTGCGCAGGCGCCGCGAACGCGCCCGCATACGAGCGGTCGAGCAGCTTCGACGTGTCGTACGCGGCCGGAATCACGCCGGACTTGTGCAGGAAGTCGGCCGTATTCTGTGCATCCTTCGCGGCCGTCTCGTCGACCGGGCCGACGCGCTGCCGGGCATTGTTGAGCCAGCGATACGCGACGTCGGGTTCGAGATTCGCGCGTTTCGCCCACAGGTCCGCGTACTCGCGCGGATGGCTGTCGACCCACTGGCGCGCGACCACCACACGCCGCAGGAAATCGGTGATCTCGGCGCGCTTGCCCGCTGCGGCCTGCTCGTTCGCGGCGACGAAGCTCAGCGCCGGCATCAGCCCCTGCGCGGTCGTCACGGGCCGCGCGCCCTGCCGCAATGCGAGCGTGCTGACGAACGGCTCCCACAGCGACACCGCGTCGACCGAGCCGTTCGCGAGCGCGTTGGTCGCGTCGATCGGCATCAGGTACGCGTACTTCACCGAATCGGCGCGCAGCCCCGCGTGTTCGAGCGCACGCAGCACGAGCTGCTGGCTCCACGCGCCGCGCCATACCGCGATGGTCTTGCCCTGCAGGTCGGCCACGGTGCGCACCGGCGAGTTCTTCGGCACGAGGATCGCGACGCCGTCGAGGCTCTGCCGCGACACCGCGACGACCTTGACCGGCGCGCCGCGCGCGGCCAGCGTGAGCAGCGCGGAATCGCCGAGGAAGCCGAGGTCGATCGCGTTGCCGTTCAGGCTTTCGGCCACCGGCGCGGCGGCCTGGAAGTGCTTCCACTCGATCGTGTAAGGCAGGTCCTTCAGCGCGCCGGACGCCTCCATCGACGCCTGGATGTTGAAGTAGTTCTGTTCACCGACACGCAGCGTGACGGTGTCTTTGGCGATGCCCGGCTGCGCGGCGAGCGCCAGCAAGAGCGCCGTGACGATTCGGCTCAGCAACATGATCTCCCGGAAGGTTTGTCCGCCGTGCGAAACCGCCGGCGCAACGGATGGAACCGGTGAAGATACGTCGATCCACTTCATGACACAAACGCAATATTCTTCTATACAAAGATGCAAATATTTTATGACTCGCTCGCGTGCGTGCACTGCTCGTCGTCTGCCGACGCCTCTCGAAGTTCGAAGGGTTCCTCGACAGATATTTCGTGCACGAAATAAATTACGAACTATATTTCGCATACGAAATAACTGCCCGAGCGAGGACGCCCATGAGCTCCGAACCCATCGAATTTTCCGCCGCCGACGGCTACGTGCTGCACGGCACGCTGTGGTCGCCGGACGCGGCGCCGCGCGCGCTGATCCTGATCCATCCGGCGACGGCCGTGCCCGAGCGGCTGTATGCGGGCTTCGCGCGCTTCCTGACCGAACGCGGTTTCGCGGCGTTGACCTACAACTATCGCGGCATCGGCGCCTCGCGGCCGGCGCGTTTGGGCGCGCTGCAGGCCCGCATGCGCGACTGGATGGAGCTCGACGTGGGCGCCGCGACCGCGTGGGCCCGGCACGCGTATGAAGGGCTGCCGTTGCTGGCCGTCGGCCACAGCGTCGGCGGTCACGCGATCGGGCTGTCCGGCGCGACGACGCATCTGCGCGCGGCCGTGCTGGTCGCCGCGCATGCGGGCAGCACGCGGCTGATCGCGCAGGCGGCCGAACGCCTGAAGGTGCGGCTGATCCTGCGCGTGCTCGGCCCGCTGACGTCCGCGTTGCTCGGCTACGTGCCCGGCAAGCGACTCGGGCTCGGCGAGGATCTGCCGGCCGGCGTGTTCCGCGAATGGAGCCGCTGGACGACGCTGCCTCACTACTTCTTTGACGATCCGACGCTCGGCGCGGCCGAACGCTTCTCGAAGCAGCAGTTGCCGATCCTCGCGCTCGGCTTCGACGACGATCCGTGGGCGAACCCGGCCGCGATCGGCCTGCTGGTAAGCTATCTGACCCGCGCGAAGGTCGAACGCCGCCAGATCGATCCGCGCGCGGCGGGCAGCGGCCCGGTCGGGCACATGGGCTTCTTTCGGAGCCGGCCCGGCACCGTGCTGTGGCCCGACGTCGCCGACTGGCTCGCGCAGGCGCTCGACACGCCGCGCACCGCGGGCCGTCCCTCCCTTTCCATTGCAGCCGGGAACCCAGCTTGAGCGAAGACCGACGACTGTTTTTCATGTTGAACATCGGCCAGCGACGCGTGCAGCGCTGGATCGACCGCAAGGCCGAAACCGAAACGCGCGCGAGCGCCGCGCAGGCCGGCGTGCTGTTCTGTCTCGCGAAGCAGGACGGCGCGCTGATCGGCGAAGTCGGCGCCGCATTGCAACTGGCGCCGTCCGCGATGACGGGGCTCGCCGACCGAATGGCGAAGGCTGGCCTCATCACGCGTCATGCCGATTCGGACGACGGCCGCGCGACGCGGTTGTACCTGACCGACGCAGGCCACGCGGCACTCAAGCGTGCGCGCGTGCTGCTGCGCGAACTCAACGGCAAGCTGTGCGACGGGTTTTCCGACGCCGAACTCGACGTCGTCTCGCGCTGGCTGCACACGTTGCAGGAGCGCTTTCCGGCGGAGCGCTGAGCAGCGCATCACGCGCTCACGGTCGGCGCGTGCCGACATCAATCGCAAGCGATTGCGATTCGCGTTTTCGATTCGATTTTCATGCCGCCCAACGGCAAATCTTGCATGCCGGACGCCTGCTTCCGGCAACGCTTTCCGGCTACGTCCTGTTACAAAAAACCGCCTGTTGCGCGGCATTCGAATCGCCTACATTGCAATCCACTTCGACACATTCGTCGCATGCCCGGACTGGCGTTCCCGTCGGGTCGACATCGCAGACACACCCGACAAGCATTGAAAACGAAGAGGAGTCTTAACCGAAGCGCTGGCGGCATCCAGCGCACGCGGATCGCGATGACTGAAGCGGCATGCTGAACGGCACGTCACGACGTGCGCGGCACGATTCGCCGCGCCCCGGCTCGCGTCGTCTCGTCGTGCCCCGCCATCGCATCCGCCCCTCACCGAGGAGTCGTCCATGCGACGCATGATCGTGTCCCATCCGCTTGTCACCCGCCTGTCCGCCGCGATGGCGCTGGCCGCCGCTGCCGTGGCGCACGCCGAACCCGTCGTCGTGTCGGGCCCGAGCCCGTTCGCCGCGTGCACCATCGGCGGCCCGGGCACCAACTACGTGAATGCAGAAGTCGAACCGTGGCTCGCGGTCAACCCGGCGAACCCGAACAACATGATCGGCGTGTGGCAGCAGGATCGCTGGTCGAACGGCGGCGCCCACGGGCTCGTCGCCGGCTACACGTTCGATGCGGGCGCAACCTGGGCGCGCACGCCGCAGCCGTTCAGCGCGTGCGCGCCGGGCGGGCTGAAATACGAGCGCGCGTCCGATCCGTGGGTCTCCTTCGGGCCGGACGGCACCGCGTACTCGGTATCGATCTCGTTCAACCAGTCGAACAACGCCAACGCGGTCGGCGCGTCGGTCTCGACCGACGGTGGGCAAACGTGGAGCAGCCCGGCCGTGCTGATCGCGAACGACGAACCGACGACGCAGTTCTTCAACGACAAGGAATCGGTGACCGCCAACCCGGTGAAGGCCGGCACCGCCTACGCGGTATGGGACCGTCTCGAGCTGCCGAACGGCAACCCGTACGCGAACCTGCACACGAAGGCGTACCGCGGGCCGACGCTGTTCTCGAAGACGATCGACGGCGGCAAGACGTGGAGCGCCGCGAAGGTGATCGTCGACGTGCCGTCGCGCCAGCAGACGATCGGCAACCAGATCGTCGTCGATCCGAAGAGCGGCACGCTCTACGATTTCTTCGACCTGATCCAGCCGCCGTTCAGCAAGGCGGCCGGCAAGGTCGCCTTCATCAAGTCGACCGACGACGGCGCGACGTGGACCAAGCCGCAAGTCATCGCGGGACTGCAGACGGTCGGCGTCACGGACCCGAACACCGGCGAACCCGTGCGCACCGGCGACATCATTCCGGAACCCGCGATCGATCCCGCATCCGGGCAGCTCTACGTCGTGTGGCAGGACAGCCGCTTCAACGGCGGCGCGTACGACGAGATCGCGCTATCGACGTCGAAGGATGGCGGCGCGAGCTGGAGCACGCCGCAACAGGTGAATACGCCGACCGGGCGCCCCGCGTTCAATCCGTCGGTGCGCGTCGACAACACGGGCGCGGTGATGGTCACGCACTACGACTTCCGCGACCTGCAGGCCGGCAACACGACGACGCTGCCGACCGGCTTCTGGCGCAAGATCTCGCATGACGGCGGCGCCACGTTCGCCGACGAGCGACGCGTCGGCGGCCCGTTCGACATGAAGCTCGCGCCCAACGCCGAAGGGTTCTTCATCGGCGACTACCAGGGGCTCGACGTTCTCCCGTCGTCCTCGTTCCATCCGTTCTTCGTGCAGACCAACGCGGGCAACCTGACGAACCGCACCGACGTGTTCTTCGCGCCGTAACGCGCGCCTGGCCGCCTCGCCGCCGCTCCGACGCCATGCGTCGCGCGGCGGCGGGCGCAGGTCCAGCGCATCAATGCATGTCGGTCAGCACGATGCGCCCGTCGACCTTCCCTTCCCGCAGCTTCGCGAAGATGTCGTTGATGTTGCCGAGCCGGTCGCGGTGGATATGCGCGCGCACCAGGCCGTCCGCCGCGAAATCGAGCGATTCCTGCAGATCGCGCCGCGTGCCGACGATCGACCCGCGCACGGTGATGCCGTTCAGCACGGTCGAGAAGATCGGCAGCGGGAAATCGCCCGGCGGCAAACCATTGAGCGCCACCGTGCCGCCGCGCCGGACCATCCCGAGCGCCTGCGCGAACGCGCTGCGCGATACCGCCGTGACGAGCACGCCGTGCGCGCCGCCGATTTCCTTCTGGATCACTTTCGCGGGGTCGTCGATCGACGCATCGATCGTCAGATGGGCGCCCAGTTGCCGCGCCAGCGCGAGCTTGTCGGGAGAAATGTCGATGGCCGCGACGTGCAGGCCCATCGCACGCGCATACTGCACGGCCACGTGCCCGAGGCCGCCGATGCCGGAAATCGCGAGCCACTGGCCCGGGCGCGTGTCGGTGACCCGAATGCCCTTGTAGACCGTGACACCCGCGCACAGGATCGGCGCGATCTCGTCGAACGCCACCTGCGCGGGCAACTGGCCGACGTAATCGGGATCGGCCAGCACGTATTCCGCGTAGCTGCCGTTCACCGAATAACCGGTGTTCTGCTGCCCATGGCACAGCGTTTCCCAGCCCGTGCAGCAGTACTCGCAATGGCCGCAGGCCGTATAGAGCCACGGCACGCCGACGCGATCGCCCTCGCGCACGTGCGTGACGCCCGCGCCGACCGCCGCGACGATCCCCACGCCTTCGTGGCCCGGGATGAACGGCAGCGACGGCTTGACGGGCCAGTCGCCGTCGGCCGCGTGCAGATCGGTATGGCAGACACCCGACGCCTTGATGTTGACGAGAATCTGGCCGGGCCCCGGTGCGGGGATCGGGACTTCCTCGATGCGCAACGGCTCGCCGAACGCGTGTACCACGGCCGCTTTCATGGTCTGGGTCATGCGTTGCTCCTGTCTGGTCGATGAGCGACCCAGTATCCGGTTTCGGCATCGGAGCACGTTGATACGCGTCAACGCATCGGAACGGATGCAGCGGTCAACGCGGCTTCGCCACGATCGGCATCGTTCGACGCGAAAGCTCGAGCCGTCGATTACAGACCGCTCCGCCGCTCGCGCCACCCTTTCACCGTTGCGACAGAAACCCGACGAGATCCTGTCGTCCGGCTTGGATTTTGACATGATATAACATATCATTTCGCGTGCTCGTCCACCGGATGCCGTTCCAACCAGGTGGCCGCGCCTTGCCGAGCCATGTTCCAACGGGTCACTGCGCGTCAGTTACGCAACAATATATCGTATCTAACAGTGACCCGCATCGCTCGTTATCCGATCATCCGATTCCAACCGATTCACCGACCATGCGCGACCTCCCTCGCTTACCGCTTCGCCCGCTCTCGTCCCTGTCGCTGATGCTGTGCGCCGCCGTCGCCCATGCGCAGACCGATGCGCCCGCCGCGTCCGGCACGCCTGCCGCCGCACCCGCACCGCTCGCGCCGATCTTCGTGACCGCGAACCCGCTCGGCGACACCGAACTGATCGCACCGACCGTCCAGCTTTCCGGCGACGCGCTGACGCGCCGCCAGGCCGATTCGCTCGGCGAAACGCTCAACGGGCTGCCCGGCGTGTCGACCACCACCTACGGGCCGATGGTCGGCCGCCCGATCATCCGCGGGATGGACGGCGACCGGATCCGGCTGCTGCAGAACGGCGTCGCAGCGTATGACGCGTCGTCGCTGTCGTACGATCACGCGGTG
>NZ_BCPO01000126.1:0-67683 GCF_016586105.1 Burkholderia sp. E168m15 | reverse complement strand
GGCAACGCGGTGGGCGGCGTGGTCAACACGATCGACAACCGGATTCCGCGCGAAGCGATCGAAGGCATGACGGGCGCGCTCGACGCCCGCTACGGCGGCGCGAATTCCGTGCGCGCCGGCGCCGCGCAGGTCGAAGGCGGCAACGGCCGCTTCGCGTTCCACGTCGACGCGTTCGATCGCGAAACCAGCAAGCTGCGGATTCCCGGCTATGCGCGCAGCAGCCAGCAGCGCGCGATCGACGGCCCCGACGCGCCGCAACCGGAAGGCAACGTGCCGAACAGCGACGGGCGCGTGCACGGCGGTGCGGTCGGCGCGTCGTACACGTGGGCGGACGGTTTCGCGGGCCTGTCGTACAGCGGCTACGAATCGAACTACGGCTCCGTCGCGGAAAGCGACGTGCGGCTGCGGATGCGCCAGGAACGCCTCGCGTTCGCGTCCGAGGTGCGCAACCTGAGCGGGCCGTTCACGAAGCTGAAATTCGATTTCGCGTACACCGACTACCGCCACAAGGAAGTGGACAACGGCGAGACGGCGACCACCTTCCGCAATCGCGGTTACGAGGCGCGCATCGAGGCACGCCATCGCAAGATCGGGCCGTTCGAAGGCGCGATCGGCGTGCAGTTCGGCCAGAACACGTTCTCGGCGCTCGGCGACGAAATGCTCGTGCCGTCCACCCGCACCAACAGCGTCGCGCTGTTCGGCCTCGAGGAATGGCAGGTCGTCCCGGCGCTGAAGCTGAGCCTCGGCGGCCGCTTCGAGCACGTGAAGGTCGATCCCGATCCGGCGGGCGTCGAGAAATTCGCGGGCGCGCAGCCGCGCGACTTCAATGCGGGCAGCCTGTCGGCCGGTGCGCTGTTCTCGCTGACACCGGTATGGTCGATCGCAGCGAACGTCGCCTACACCGAACGCGCGCCGACCTTCTACGAGCTGTATTCGAACGGCCCGCACGATGCGACCGGCCAGTTCCTGATCGGCAACCCGAACGCGTCGAAGGAAAAGGCCGTGTCGACCGACCTGTCGCTGCGCTATGCGAGCGGGCCGAACCGCGGCAGCGTCGGCGTGTTCTACAACCGCTTCTCGAACTATCTGACCGAGTACAACACCGGCCGCGTGGTGGACGACGACGGCGAGCCCGTCGCGCCCGGCACTGACGGCTCGCTCAACGAGGCGATCTACCGCGGCGTGCGCGCCGAGTTCTACGGCGTCGAGCTGGACGGCAAGTGGCGTGCGTTCTCGCGGCGCGGCCACACGGTCGATCTCGAACTGACGGCCGACTACACGCACGCGCGCAACGTCGACACGGGGCAGCCGCTGCCGCGCATCGCGCCGCTGCGCGCGACGCTCGCGGCCGACTACGGTTACGGCCCGTTCGGTGCGCGCGCACAGGTCACGCACGCGTGGTCGCAGCATCGCGTGCCCGACGACGACTTCTCGACGGACGGCTATACGTCGCTCGGCGTGATGCTGACGTACAAATTCCGCGTCGGCCCGACGCACTGGCTCGCCCACCTGCGCGGCGACAACCTGACGAACCAGGAGATTCGCTACTCGACGTCGGTCGTGCGCGGCTTCGCCCCGCAAGGCGGCCGAAGCCTGATGGCCGGATTGCGCACCACGTTCTGACCCTCACAGGCTCGCGGCGCCCGCCGCGGGCCGCTTTCCGGCGCGAAACCCGACGCGCCGCGTCTTTTCCGTTTGTCCATCAGACAGTCGCGTCATTCACGCCGATCGTCGTGAATACGCATATCGGCTTCCATTCCCCATTCCTCCGCAATGAAATTCCGGTATTCATCAGTAATTTAGAACGAAATCGTCAGACAATTACTATAAAAATGACGTTTATTGTTTTACCAGTAAATCCGGTTTCAAATACATCGCATAAACAATTCCGTAAATATCCTCCTCGCCTCTTTTGATCGAGATCAAGAATGCCCGTGCGACAAGGCTTTGTTCGATCGAAAACCGAATGTAAGGGTTTTGACGGGTAAAGAATCATCCCGAAGACCCGTTAAAGCCGGCACGATCCCGTATCTGGTCGAACGATAAATTCCATTTGCCAACCACACGCACAGGGGCACAACGTGAAAATCGCCAGAATGAGCATCAAAACGAAACTCCTCGGCGGCTTCGGCCTGCTCGCCGCGGTTGTCGTGATCGTGTCGGGCGTGGCCCTCAAGGCACTGTCCGATACGAACGCCGAGTTTTCACGCTACATGAACGGCATCAACGCGCGGGCGAACCTGTCCGCGCAAATCCGCACCGCGGTCGACCGGCGCGCGATCGCCGCGCGCAACCTCGTGCTCGTCACCCGGCCGGCCGACGTCGAAGCCGAACTGGCCGAGGTGAACCATGCGCACAAGGACGTGCAGGACCATCTCGCGAAGCTCAAGGAACTCATGGCGAACGCGACCGACACCTCCGATCGCGCACGCGAACTGGTAGCCGACATCGTGCGCATCGAGGCCGGCTACGGGCCCGTTGCGCTGCGCATCGTCGGACTCGCGCAGGCCGGCAAGAAGGACGACGCAATCGCCGACATCGACGACAACTGCCGCCCGTTGCTCGCGCAACTGGTGCGTGCGACCGACGCCTACGCGACCTTCACGCATGAACGCGAACTCGAAATCGCGCAGGCCTTCGCGGATCGCTACACGGCGGAGCGCAACCTGCTGGCCGGCATCTGCCTGATCGCCGTCGCGATCGCGGCCTGCGGCGGCCTGTGGCTCACACGCAAGATCACGGTGCCGATCGGCGCGGCCGTGGACGTCGCGCGCACGGTGGCGAACGGCGATCTCGGCAGCCGTATCGAGGTGCGCGGCAACGACGAAACGCGCGACCTGCTCGACGCGCTGCGCACGATGAACGAACGGCTGATCGGCATCGTCGGCCGCGTGCGCGACTCGTCGAACAGCATCGCGCACGCGGTGAGCGAGATCGCATCGGGCAACCTCGACCTGAGCCAGCGCACCGAGGAACAGGCCGCGTCGCTGCAGGAAACCGCGGCGACGATGGAGGAATTCACGTCGACGGTGCGCCTGAACGCGGAAAACGCGCAACAGGCCAGCACGCTCGCCGCGAATGCATCGGACGTCGCGCACCGCGGCAGCTCGGTGGTCGGCCGCGTGGTCGACACGATGACGGAAATCGGCCACAGCTCGTCGAAGATCGCCGACATCACGGGCATCATCGAAGGCATCGCGTTCCAGACCAACATCCTCGCGCTCAACGCGGCGGTCGAAGCCGCCCGCGCGGGCGAACAGGGCCGCGGCTTCGCGGTCGTCGCGAGCGAGGTCCGCAATCTCGCGCAGCGCTCGTCGACCGCGGCCAAGGAAATCAAGGAACTGATCACCGCGTCGGTACAGACGATCCGCGACGGCTCGGCGCTCGCGGGCGAAGCCGGCAAGACGATGTCCGACGTCACGCAAGCCGTGGCGCGCGTGACCGACATCATGGGCGAGATCGCGGCCGCATCGGCCGAGCAGAGCCGCGGCATCGACCAGGTGAACCTGACGATCACGCAGATGGACGAGACGACGCAGCAGAACGCCGCGCTCGTCGAGCAGGCGGCAGCCGCATCGAAGTCGCTCGAGGCGCAGGGCCGCGAGTTGTCCGAAACGGTCGCCGCGTTCCGGATGCCGTCCGGCTCACATGGGGCGTCGCCGGGCGCGCTTGTGCAGGAAACGGACATGCGTCACTGGCAACCGGCTGCCGCGTAACGGCATGCGCGAACCAGACGACGATGCGCATGCCGTTACGCTCGTCCGTCTGGGTCACGCTGGCACGCACCGCGTACCGCCGCATCCCGCATCGAAAATCGTTGCAGTCAATCGCGCATGCCGCCATGCGCGTCCTTCGCGCAACTCTCCGCATGGCCTTGCGCACACTGCTTCCGCAGCGACGCGCAAATTTCGGTCCCGCTCGGGCCTCACGCGTTGCAGCACCCTCGTCATGGATAGCGCCCGACATGCGCGCCCGCATCGTGCATCGATACAGACTTTTAAAACGCACGAATGACGAGTATCCTAAAAAAGTACTTTTCGACCGGACGGCGAATCGCGTTCCCTGACTCCCGTCCGATCGCCATGCGGCCCCGTCGTCTCGCGCACCGCGCACCGATGGCGGCGTCTGTCTCTCGCGCCTGGCCGCACGACCCCTTCCCCAACAATCGTCAGGAGAGCTGGTGAGCCGACTCGTCGTCGTATCCAATCGCATTGCAGATCCCCGTAAAGCCGCGGCCGGCGGACTCGCCGTCGCCGTGAAGGACAGCCTGCAGGAAACCGGCGGCGTCTGGTTCGGCTGGAGCGGCAGGCTACGCGGCGGCGACGATCAGGCCACGCATGGCGACGACGTGCAGATCCAGAACGTCGGCGGCATCCAGCTCGCGACGGTCGACCTCGATCCGCAGGATTACGACGCTTACTATCTCGGCTACTCGAACAACGTGCTGTGGCCGGTGTTTCACTACCGGCTCGATCTCGCGCAGTTCGACCGGCGCTTCGCCGACGGCTACCGACGCGTGAACCAGCTGTTCGCGCGCAAGCTGCGCACGCTGCTGCGCCCCGACGACGTCATCTGGGTGCACGACTATCAGCTGATTCCGCTCGCGGCCGAGCTGCGCGCGATGGGCTGCACGAATCCGATCGGCTTCTTCCTGCACATCCCGATGCCGCCGCCGCCGATCATGGCCGCGATCCCGGAACACGAATGGCTGATGCGCTCGCTGTTTGCGTACGACCTCGTCGGCTTCCAGACCGAATCGGACCTGCTCCACTTCGAGCATTACGTCGAGGCCGAAGCCGGCGCGGCGCGGCTGCCCGACGGCCGGCTGCGCGCGTTCGGCCGCACGCTGTCGGCCGGTGCGTTTCCGATCGGCATCAACGTCGACGAATTCGAAGCGCTCGCGCGCGATCGCGACGGCCTCGACATGTTCGAACGCATGCGCGACGAATATTCGCGCCGTCAGCTGCTGGTCGGGGTCGACCGGCTCGATTACACGAAAGGGCTGCCGCAGCGCGTGCATGCGTTCCGCGAGTTGCTCGAACACTATCCGGAGAACCGCGACCGCGCGACGCTGATCCAGATCGCCGCGCCGAGCCGCGAGGATCTCGGCGCCTACGACGACCTGCGGCGCGAGATGGACAGTCTGTGCGGCGCGATCAACGGCGACTACGGCGAGCTCGAATGGATGCCGATGCGCTACATTCACCGCACCGTCGCGCGCAAGCGCCTGCCGGGCCTCTACCGTGCAAGCCGGGTCGCCCTCGTCACGCCGCTGCGCGACGGGATGAACCTCGTCGCGAAAGAGTTCCTCGCGGCGCAGGACGCGGCCGACCCGGGCGTGCTCGTGCTGTCGCGTTTCGCGGGCGCGGCCGAGCAACTGAAGTCGGCGCTGCTCGTCAATCCGTACGACACGCAAGGCACCGCGCAGGCGATCCAGCGCGCGCTCACGATGCCGCTCGAGGAGCGCCGCCAGCGTCACGCGGCGCTGATGGCGATCATGCGCAAGACCGACGTGCACTGGTGGCGCACGCGCTTTCTCGAAGCGCTCACCGAAGCGGCCGAAGTCGCGGCCGCGACCGAATCCTGATGCGCTGACGCGCATTCACGCGTCCGTCGTCTCGACGTGCATTCGAGCAAGACCCACGACGTTCGACCGATACGTGCGCGTCGCTCATGGCGACGCCGTGGCGGGAGAGAAGGAAACGAAAGCGCTCAGTGTCGGCAGATCGACACGCGATGCTCGCCGGTCAGCGCAGCGGCTTCAATGATCAGGTTCGTGCGGCCGGCGGTACGCGATGAAATCGCGCTCGACTGCAGACGCCTGCTCCGTTTCGATCGCGCCGCCGCGCGCGCTCGTTTCGTCGCCGGGTAATGACGCCGTCGCCGACGGCGGTTCGCTGCGCCCGTCGATCAGCGCCTGCAGCACGTCGCGTTCGAGCACCTCGCATTGCAGCAGCCGTCGCGCGATGCGTTCGAGCGCGTCGCGTCGTTCTCCGAGCGTCGCCGCGACGCGCGCATGCGCATCGGTCAACAACGTGCGTACCTCGTCGTCGATCATGCGCGCGGTGTGCTCGCTGCAGCGGCCGTCGCCCGCATGCCATGCGCCGGGCATGCCCTGGCGTACATCGCCGTCGTCGAACGTCGCAAGCCCGATCTTCTCGCTCATTCCGTATTGCATGACCATGTGGCGCGCCATCGCGGTCGCGCGTTCGAGGTCGTTCTGAGCGCCGGTCGACACATCGCCGAACACGAGTTCTTCCGCCACGCGCCCGCCGAGCAGCGCATCGATCCGGTCGAGCAACTCGCTGCGGCGCAGGACGTAGCGATCCTCGGTCGGCACCTGCTGCGTGTAGCCTAGTGCCGCGACGCCGCGCGGAATGATCGACACCTTCTTCACCGGGTCGCAATGCACGCGACTTTCCGCGACGAGCGCATGGCCGGCTTCGTGATACGCGATCGTCAGCTTCTCCTGCTCGTTCATCACGCGGCTCTTGCGCTCGAGGCCCGTCAGCGCGCGGTCGATCGCCTCGTCGAAGTCCGCCATGCCGATCGCCGGCTTGCCGAGTTCGGCCGCATGCAGCGCGGCCTCGTTGACGACGTTCGCGAGATCGGCGCCGACGAAGCCCGGCGTGCGCGATGCAAGCTCGCCGAGATCAACGTCGGCCGCGAGCTTCACGCGCTTCACGTGCACGCCGAGGATCTGGCGGCGGCCGTTCACGTCGGGCCGGTCGATCGCGATGTGACGATCGAAGCGGCCCGGCCGCAGCAATGCGGGATCGAGAATCTCGGGCCGGTTCGTCGCGGCCATGATGATCACGCCGGAGCCGGCCTGGAAGCCGTCCATCTCGACCAGCAACTGGTTGAGCGTCTGTTCGCGCTCGTCGTTGCCCGACATCGGGCCGACGCCTCGCACCTTGCCGAGCGCATCGAGCTCGTCGACGAACACGATGCACGGCGCCTTCTGCTGCGCCTGCTCGAACAGGTCGCGCACGCGCGCGGCGCCCACGCCGACGAACATCTCGACGAACGCCGAGCCGCTGATCGAGAAGAACGGCACGGCCGCCTCGCCGGCCACCGCACGCGCGAGCAGCGTCTTGCCCGTGCCCGGCGCGCCGACGACGAGCACGCCTTTCGGAATCTTGCCGCCGAGCCGCTGGTAGCGATCGGGGTTGCGCAGGAACGCGACGAGCTGCTGCAGTTCGGCCTTCGCTTCGTCGATGCCCGCGATGTCGTCGAACGTGATGCCGGTTTCCTGCTGCACGTACACGCGTGCGCGGCTCTTGCCCATCCCGGTGAAGTCCTGCAGCCCGCCGCGCTTGCGCAGCATCATGTTCCACACGAACACGAGCAGCACGAGCGGTAGCAGCCACGACGCGAGCGACGTGATCCAGCCGGTATCGGGCGTGCCGTGATAGTGGATGCCGGCGGCGGTCAGCGTGTCGATCAGGTGTTCGTCGGTCACGCGGCTGGTCGTGAAGCGCCACGGCGTGCCGGCTTGCCGCACGACCGCGGCGTCGGACGCCGGCAGCATCGTGCCGGCCTGCGGCATCTTCAACGCGCCCGAGATCGACGCCGGCCCGATCTCGAGATCGTCGACGAGCCGCGCGGCGACGAGCCGGTGAAAGTCGCTGTACGCAATCGGCGTCGACGTCGGGTGCAGCATCAGCAACTGCGCGGCGAACAGCACGAAGAAGCCCGCGGCGATCAACAATCCCGGGTAGTCGAATTTCCTGTCCATGGCATCGGGCCGGCCGTATCTGCTGCGCGACGTGCGCTCACGCCGGCACGCGCGCGCAACCCGCGCAACGGGTACGCGGCTGCGGCCGCGGCGACCAGCCGAAAACGGCATGCATCCACGCCATCGTCGCCTCGCTGTCTCGCGTCGTTCGTCGCATCGATACCGCCCCGGCAACACCGTCGGCCGGCGTCGCGGGGGCGATCCTCGCCCGGGCAGCACGCCGTCGCGCGCCACCCCTGATTCCAGTCTAGTTCGCGTGCGGGCGTCGCGCACCGCTCGCCGTGCAAGCGTCGAATCGTCCGACGAACGGCTTTCATCCGCCCCCCTTGCCGCGTTATAGTCGCGTTCATGACATTTTCGTGACAGCCGCATCGCGCCGCCGCGCGCAATACCGGCCGTTGCATTCCGCCCTGCGTCGCGGCCGCCCGCGCGGCGCCGGCGCGCATCGAACGACAACGCCCACCCGCCCATTCGAGGAGCTCACGACGTGAACGACACCCCCGATCGCCCCGACGACCTTCCCGCCGATCCCGACCGCCGCCGTGTGCTCGGCGGCCTCGCCGCGCTCGGTGCCGGTGTCGCGCTCGCCGGCTGCGAAACCACCGCGGGCAACACGCCGCGCTCGGCCGCCGACCTGCGCATCGACGAAGCGTTGCGCCAGCGCGTGCGCCACATCGTCGTGATTTATGCGGAAAACCGCAGCTTCGCGAACCTGTACGGCGATTTCCCGGGCGTGCTTCATCCGCTGAGTGAAGTGCGGCCCGAGCATGCGCAGCAGCTCGATCGCGACGGCAAGACGCCGCTGCCGGTGCTGCCGAAGATCTGGGGCGGGCTCGTGCCGCAGGCGCAGGAAGTGGACGGCAAGCGCTACGCGATCGCCGAGCGCGACATCGACAAGCTGCCGAATGCGCCGTTCCGGATTACCGACGCGCAGGGCCAGCCGCTGCCGAACGGCGTGATCACGCGCGACCTGTGGCACCGCTTCTACCAGAACCAGATGCAGATCGCGGGCGGCCGCAACAACCAGTTCGCCGCATGGGCCGATTCGGGCGGCCTCGTGATGGGCCATTACCGCAATTCGGCCGACACGCTGCGGCTGTGGAATCTCGCGCGGCAATACACGCTGTGCGACAACTTCTTCATGGCGGCCTTCGGCGGTTCGTGGATGAACCACATGTTCCTGATCTCCGCGCAGCCGCCGCTGTATCCGGACGCGCACAAGCATCCGCATGCGGCGAAGCTGCTGTCGAAGGTCGAGGGCGACGATCCGGCCGGCACGCGCCTTAAGCTCGCCGACGATTCGCCCGCGTCCGCGCTGGACGGCCCGCCGAAATTCGCGGTCGACGGTCCGCTGACGCCGGACGGCTACGGCGTCAACACGATGGCGCCGCCGTACCAGCCGAGCTACGTGCCGCCGCCCGATCCGGGCAACGCCGCGTATGCGGACCCGGCCGACCATCGCGTGATGCCGCCGCAGGGCTACGCGACGATCGGCGACCGCCTGTCGGAAAAGAACATCGACTGGGCGTGGTACAGCGGTGCGTGGCAGTACGCGCTCGAGCATCGCGACACCGGCACGGTGCCCGATTTCCAGTACCACCACCAGCCGTTCAACTACTTCGTGAACTACGCGCCGGGCACCGAAGCACGCCGCAAGCACCTGCGCGACGCGGGGCTCGGCGACGAGCCGTCGACCAACCATTTCATCGCCGACATCGACGCGGGCCGCCTGCCGGCCGTCACGTTCTACAAGCCGCAGGGCAACCTGAACATGCACGCGGGTTATGCGGACATCGAATCGGGCGACCGTCACATCGCGACCGTGATCGACCATATCCGGCGCGGGCCGCAATGGGAGAACACCGTGATCGTGATGACCCACGACGAGAACGGCGGCTGGTGGGATCACGTCGCGCCGCCGGTCGGCGACCGCTGGGGCCCCGGCTCGCGGATTCCGGCACTCGTGATCTCGCCGTTCGCGAAAAAGGGCTTCGTCGATCACACGCTGTACGACACGAACTCGATCCTGCGCTTCATCAGCCGCGTGCACGGCCTCGCGCCGCTCGACGGCGTGGTGCTGCGCAACAACGCGTTCGCCGCGCGTGGCGAGACGCCGCCGGGCGACCTGACGAACGCGCTCGAGCTCGGCTGACGACCAGTTGACTGCGGGAAACGACGACGCGCCGGGCCATGCGATCGATGGCTCGGGGCGTCGTTCGTTTCACGGCCGGCGAGGCTACGCGGCGCTATGCGTCGCGCATTGCGGTGCTCAGTGAGTAAATAGCGGCGCGCGCGACGCCCAAATGAAAACGTCCCGCCGCCGACAAGCAATGGCGGCGACGGGACGCCAAAGACGATGACGCTGCGTACCGTCAACCGCCGATACGCTGCTCGATCTTCTTCATCGTGCCGGTCATTTCAGCCGGCAGGCGCAGCTTCAACGTATCGAACAACGCCGCGTGCAGCTTCAGCTCCTCGCGCCATTCGTCGGCGTTCATCGACGTCATCGCATCGAACTGATCGCGCGTGAAATCGAGGCCGTCCCAGTGCAGGTCTTCATACGCAGGCGACACGCCGAACGCATGCTCGCCGCCGCCGCCCGTACCTTCCAGCCGATCGAGCATCCACTTCAGCACGCGCATGTTCTCGCCGAAGCCCGGCCACACGAACTTGCCGTTCGCATCCTTGCGGAACCAGTTCACGCAGTAGATCTTCGGCAGCTTCGCGCCGGCGGCTTCGAGCTGCTTACCGATGTCGAGCCAGTGCGCGAAATAATCGCTGACGTTGTAGCCGCAGAACGGCAGCATCGCGAACGGATCGCGGCGCACGACGCCCTGCTGGCCGACGGCTGCCGCGGTCGTCTCGGAGCCCATCGTCGCTGCCATGTACACGCCTTCGACCCAGTCGCGCGCCTCGGTCACGAGCGGCACCGTCGTCGAGCGGCGGCCGCCGAAGATGAACGCGTCGATCGGCACGCCGGCCGGGTTTTCCCAGTCGTCGTCGATCGACGGGCACTGCGCGGCCGGCGCGGTGAAGCGCGAGTTCGGGTGCGCGGCCTTGCGGCCGGTTTCCTTGCCGATCTCCGGCGTCCACGGATTGCCCTGCCAGTCGGTCAGCTTCGCGGGCGGCGTGTCGGTCAGCCCTTCCCACCACACGTCGCCGTCTTCCGTCAGCGCGACGTTCGTGAAGATCACGTTTTCCTTCAGCGTGGCGATCGCGTTCGGGTTGGTCTTCACGCCCGTGCCCGGCGCGACGCCGAAGAAACCGGCTTCCGGGTTGATCGCATACAGGCGGCCGTCGCGGCCGGGCTTCAGCCACGCGATGTCGTCGCCGATCGTCGTGACCTTCCAGCCGTCGAAGCCCTGCGGCGGAATCAGCATCGCGAAATTGGTCTTGCCGCACGCGGACGGGAACGCGGCCGCGACGTGATACTTCTTGCCGGCCGGCGACGTCACGCCGAGGATCAGCATGTGTTCGGCGAGCCAGCCCTGATCGCGGCCCATCGTCGACGCGATGCGCAGTGCGAAGCACTTCTTGCCGAGCAGCGCGTTGCCGCCGTAGCCCGAGCCGAAGCTCCAGATCTCGCGCGTTTCCGGAAAGTGCACGATGTACTTGACCGGATTGCACGGCCACGGCACGTCCTGCTGGCCGGCTTCGAGCGGATGGCCGACGCTGTGCACGCACGGCACGAAGTCGCCATCCTCGCCGAGCACGTCGTACACGTCGCGCCCCATGCGCGTCATGATCCGCATGTTCACCGCGACGTACGGGCTGTCCGACAACTCGACGCCGACGTGCGCGATCGGCGAGCCGAGCGGGCCCATCGAGAACGGCACGACGTACAGCGTGCGGCCGCGCATCGAGCCGCGGAACAGCCCGTTCAACGTCTCGCGCATTTCGGCCGGTTCGATCCAGTTGTTGGTCGGGCCGACGTCGTCACGCGAGGCCGCGCAGATGAACGTGCGATCCTCGACGCGCGCGACGTCCGACGGATCGGATTGCGCGAGATACGAGTTCGGGCGCTTCGCCGGATTCAGGCGCGTCAGCGTGCCCTGATCGACCATCGCCTGGCACAGCGCATCGTATTCTTCCTGCGAACCGTCACACCACACGACGCGCTCGGGCTCCGTCAGTGCCGCGATGCGCGACACCCAGTCGATCAGCTTGCGATGTTTGACGAAAACCGGCGGAGCAATCAGCGGGCCGTGCGTTGCTTCGGCCAAAGTGTTTTGCGACATGGGGATGTCTCCAGATTTATTGGGCGGGGATGGGGATGCGGGGCGAGCCCGCGAGATGGGGAATGCGTGCGGAGCGCAGGAAGATGCGGCGCGAGGACGGGACGCGCGAGCGGAGCGCGCGTCGATGCCGCGATGCGTGCGAGAGAAGGTGAAGTCTCGTTAGAGGGTGCGAACGCGAGTTTCGCCATGCAAGCAACCTGCCATACAACTCCATGCCGGCCAGCATACCATCGCCGTTATTGGGCGGGCGTTGCGTTGCAACAAGAAACAACTGTGACTGCGCGCCGGCATGCGCGTTGCAGACAGCTGCGTTTTACGGCGACGTTGTGCCCGCTTTGGGGACGAAACGAGCGCGACGACCGCCCCGCAAGGGTTTCGCTCGAGCGGCAATTTCAACCTGCCACTCGTCCGTATGCACAACGCTAACGCGGGTCGCACGAATTCGCGTTTTCGCTACTCAGGCAAACCCTGAATTAGGTTGTGTACACAAACATCCTGTCCGAATGCCCGTACGTCGTAAAAGTCGTGCGCGGATAACGCGCCAGGTTCGAGCAGACAAAAAAACGCCAGCCCCGCGGGGCTGGCGTCGTGTTGCGGGTCCGACGACGATCAGAACTGATTCATCGTGTTGTCCTTGCCCGCTGCCTTCAGCGCCGCTTCGCCGCTGAAGTATTCCTTGTGGTCGTCGCCGATGTCCGAACCCGACATGTTCTGGTGCTTCACGCACGCGATGCCCTGGCGGATTTCCTTGCGCTGCACGCCTGCCACGTAGCCGAGCATGCCCTGGTCGCCGAAGTATTCCTTGGCCAGGTTGTCGGTCGACAGCGCTGCCGTGTGGTACGTCGGCAGCGTGATCAGGTGGTGGAAGATGCCTGCTTCACGCGATGCATCGGCCTGGAACGTACGGATCTTCTCGTCGGCGAGCTTGGCCAGTTCGGTTTCGTCGTATTCGACGCTCATCAGCTGCGCACGGTCGTAAGCCGACACGTCCTTGCCTTCGGCCTTCATCGCGTCGTACGCCTGCTGGCGGAAGTTCAGCGTCCAGTTGAACGACGGGCTGTTGTTGTACACCAGCTTCGCGTTCGGGATCACCTTGCGGATCTCGCTGACCATGCCGCCGATCTGTGCGATATGCGGTTTTTCGGTTTCGATCCACAGCAGGTCGGCGCCGTTCTGCAGCGACGTGATGCAGTCGAGCACGCAACGCGCTTCGCCCGTGCCGGCGCGGAACTGGAACAGGTTGCTCGGCAGGCGCTTCGGGCGCAGCAGCTTGCCGTCGCGCTTGATGACGACGTCACCGTTGCCCAGTTGGTCGGCCGACAGTTCTTCGCAATCGAGGAACGCGTTGTATTGATCGCCCAGGTCGCCCGGCTGGTTCGTCACGGCGATCTGCTTGGTCAGGCCAGCGCCCAGCGAATCGGTACGGGCGACGATGATGCCGTCGTCCACGCCCAGCTCCAGGAATGCGTAGCGGATCGCGCGGATCTTCGCGAGGAAGTCCTCGTGCGGCACCGTGACCTTGCCGTCCTGGTGGCCGCACTGCTTCTCGTCCGACACCTGGTTTTCGATCTGGATGCAGCACGCGCCCGCTTCGATGAACTGCTTGGCCAGCAGGTAGGTCGCTTCCGCGTTGCCGAAGCCGGCGTCGATGTCGGCGATGATCGGCACGACGTGCGTGACGTGGTTGTCGATCTTTTGCTGGATCGCGGCCTTGGCGGTCGCGTCCTTCGCGGCATCCAGCTCGCGGAACAGGCCGCCCAGCTCACGGGCGTCAGCCTGGCGCAGGAACGTGTACAGCTCGCGGATCAGCGCGCTGACCGAGGTCTTTTCGTGCATCGACTGGTCCGGCAGCGGGCCGAATTCCGAACGCAGCGCGGCGACCATCCAGCCCGACAGGTACAGGTAGCGACGTTCGGTGCTGTTGAAGTGCTTCTTGATGGAAATCATCTTCTGCTGGCCGATGAAGCCGTGCCAGCAACCCAGCGACTGCGTGTACTTGGACGGATCGGCATCGTACGCGGCCATGTCGGCGCGCATGATCTTCGCGGTGTACTTCGCGATGTCCAGGCCGGTCTTGAACTTGTTCTGGGCACGCATGCGGGCCGCATACTCGGGGCTGATGGCGTTCCACGCGCTGCCGTGGTTTTCCTTCAAGCCAGCCACTGCCTTGATGTCGTCTTGATATTGGGACATGTCTATCTCCTGGGAACGAAGCGCATTTGAGTAAAGGTTTCAGCGTGCCCGCCGCGCGTGACGAAGCGAACTGCATGGACTCAATAGTAATCCCGCCCAGCGAAATTTCGGTCAAGTCTTATATAAGACATAAGATATAAATTTTCGTTATTTTTCAATGAGATAGTCACGTGTTTTTGCGATGCAAAACACGGTTTCAAGCGGCGGTAAAACGTGACGACAGGAATTTCGCGCGACTTCCGCAATATGAAATGCCCTTTCGGCTGCTGAAGAATGGGCATGCGTCGACAAGGCGGGGCAACGACGGCCACTCCCCATAGTTAGGACAAAACGTCTATACTTGGACGATTATTTGATCCGTGTATATCGACGCATTGGCCTGCCGGCCCGGAGCGACATGAACGACTCTTCCGTTTTCGACACGCTGTGCGAACTGCTGAATACATCCGGCGCGCGTTTCCGCGTGCTCGAGCATCCGGCGGAAGGCAAATCCGACGCGATCGCCGCACTGCGCGGCACCCGCCCCGAACAGGGCGCGAAGGCAATGCTCTGCACGTTCAAGGATGGCGGCGACACCACCGCGCTCGCGGTGATTCCCGGGCACCTGAAAATCGACTTCCGCAAGGTCGCCGATGCGGTGGGCCGGCGCAAGGCGACGCTCGCGTCGCCTGACGTCGCGGCCGCCGTCACGCGCTGCGTGATGGGTGCCGTGCCGCCGTTCGTATTCGATGCGAACGTGACGCTCGTGGTCGATCCCGCGCTGGTCGAGCGCAACACCGAGATCGCGTTCAACGCCGGCCGCCTCGACCGCTCGGTCGTGCTCGACGCGGCCGACTATGTCCGGATCGCGCGCCCGCTGCTGGTCGACATCACGCGGCCCGAGACGACCGACACACCCGCCCCCCAGGACCACGCATGAGCACGAACCGCAAACCGCTGCCGTCGGAGCAGGCGTCGCTGATCGAACAGGTACAGCGCATCGCCGAAGGACTCGGCGAGATGTTCGCGCCGTTCACCGAGGTCGTCGTGCACGACCTCCGCACGCCGGAGCACGCGATCCTCGCGATCCACAACAACCTGTCCGGCCGCGCGGTCGGCGATCCCGCGACCGAACTCGGCCTCGCCCGCATCGCCGACGACGATTTCCCGCAGGTGCTCGCGAACTACCCGAACCGCTTCGCCGACGGCCGCACCGCGAAAAGCACGTCGATCGGCATCAAGGATTCGACCGGGCGCTACGTCGCCGCGCTGTGCCTGAACGCCGACGTCACGCTGTTCCGCGGCTTCCAGGGCATGCTGAACCAGTTCTGCCGCACCGATGGCGAGACCGTCGTCGAGACGCTGGACCCGGCCGGCGCGGACGCGATCCGGCAGCGCATCGACGCATTCGCGACGCGCCTCGCGACGACGCCGCGCGAGCTGAAGACCGACCAGCGCCGTGAACTGATGCAGACGCTGAAGGCCGACGGCTTCCTCGAGGTGCGCCGCGCGATGGAGATCGTGTCGCAGCATCTCGGCGTGTCGCGCGCGACCGTCTACAACGACGCGAAGTGACGCCGCGCGCCCGGCTTTGCCGTTTTGAGTTTCCCGTTGACTGACCTTTCCGACTCTCGAGCGACCATGAATTCTCCGACTCTCCCTACGTACGACGACGTCGTCGCCGCCGCGGCCCGGCTCGAAGGCCACGCGCACCGCACGCCGGTGATGACGTCGCGGACGATCGACGACGCGCTCGGCGCGCAGGTGTTCTTCAAATGCGAGAACCTGCAGCGCATGGGCGCCTTCAAGTTCCGCGGCGCGTTCAACGCACTGTCGCGCTTCAACGCGGAACAGCGCCGCCACGGCGTCGTCGCGTTCTCGTCGGGCAACCATGCGCAGGCGGTCGCGCTGTCGGCGCGCATTCTCGGCATTCCCGCGACGATCGTGATGCCGCAGGACGCGCCGGCCGCGAAGATGGCCGCGACGCGCGGCTACGGCGGCAACGTCGTGACCTACGACCGCTATACCGAGGATCGCGAGCAGATCGGGCGCGATCTCGCGGAGAAGCATGGGCTCACGCTGGTCCCGCCCTACGATCACCCGGACGTGATCGCCGGCCAGGGCACCGCGGCCAAGGAACTGTTCGACGAAGTCGGCCCGCTCGACGCGGTGTTCACGCCGCTCGGCGGTGGCGGGTTGCTGTCGGGCACCGCGCTCGCCACGCGCGCGCTGTCGCCGCACGCGAAGCTGTACGGCGTCGAGCCGGAAGCCGGCAACGACGCCCAGCAATCGTTCCGGTCCGGCACGATCGTGCATATCGACACACCGCGCACGATCGCCGACGGCGCGCAGACGCAGCACCTCGGCAACCTGACGTTCCCGATCCTGCGCCGCGACGTCGACGACATCCTGACCGCGACGGACGCAGAACTGATCGAGTCCATGCGTTTCTTCGCCACACGGATGAAGATCGTCGTCGAGCCGACCGGCTGCCTGTCGTTCGCCGCCGTGCGGCGGATGAAGGATGCGCTGCAGGGCAAGCGCGTCGGCGTGGTGATCAGCGGCGGCAACGTCGATCTCGAGAACTTCTGCGCGCTGGTGTCGGCGCCCGCCTGACCGTCGCGGCGCGCATGAAGATCCTGTCATGCGTGCCGCCGCCCCTTCACGGCGCGTTAAGTTTCGCGCCCTAGACTGATTACGTCGTCCTGAATTCAGTCGTGAAGGAGTCGCCATGAATACGCACGCGATCGTCGCCGCCGCCCTGGCGGCCGCTTCCCTGTCGGCGTTCGCTCAACCGGGCGTGACGTCATCCGGTTTTCCCGCCGCCGCGCCTCGTCCTGCAGCCGGGCAAGCAATGCACCGTTCGCCCGCCGCGTTGCCGCCCGCCGGCTTCGTGTTCGCGAAGATCGATCAGAACAATACGCCGCCCGATCGCGGGGGCGACCCGGCCGGCCGCGCGCACGGCGGCACGCATATGTAACGATACGCGCCGGCCATCGGCATTCGGAACGTCGGCAGCGACGGACCACGGGTGCCGTGGAGATCGTCGGTGCGCCGCTGCCGCGCGCTGTCGGTCGTCCCCGGTTGAGCAATCAGCCAGTCGTGCCCGGCGCGAAGTCACGCGCTCGACCCCGCCAATTTCATCAGACGTGAAACGCGGTACCGTCGGGAGAACACGAGCGAATCCGGCACTCCGCCGCAGGACAATGACGTTTTTTTGCATCCCCACCCGGCCGCACGATTGACGCGCCGGAGGGCGCGCCATTACCCTTGCGCGCTGATGGTTCCCGGAGACGGGATCAAAAGGGAACGCAGGTGAGGCAACGCCTCGAAGCTGCGGCTGCCCCCGCAACTGTGAGCGGCGAATCCGTGCCACCGCATGCCACTGGGAAACCGGGAAGGCCCGCACGGACGACGACCCGCGAGCCAGGAGACCTGCCATCGACCCGAGGTCCAGCAGCCGCACCGGGCGGGGTGTCCCGATGCGCCAGGCGCCGCCCCCGGCGGCCGCCCGTTGCATGGACGACCCGACCTCAGGATCCGTCAGATGTCCATCGTTCCCGAATCCGCTTCCCGACCGGAAGCGTCGCACCGACACGCCGTCGGCATGCGCTCCTCGTCCGCCTTCGGCTCACGATCGCCGTACACGCCACACGCTTGGTCCCGCTGTCTCATGAATATTCGTCACCTGCTTGCCACATCCGCCGCCACCGCGCTGCTTTCCCCGCTCGCCCATGCGGCCGGCGACATGGCGCAGGCGCAGCCCGCCGCGCCTGCGTCAGGCGCGGACCTGCCGACGATCAGCGTGACCGACACGCGGCATCTGCCCGAATCGTTCGACCGCCGCTATGCGTCGACGCAGGTGCTCACGCGCGAGGATCTCGACCGGCTGTCGCCCGCCGACCCTAGCATCACGCAGGCGCTCGCGACGCTGCCGGGCGTGACCGTCGCGCAGAACGGCGGGCCCGGCTCGTCCGCGTCGGTCAGCATCCGCGGCTCGTCGGCGAGCCAGGTCGCCGTGTTCATCGACGGCATCCGGATCGGCTCGCCGACCACCGGCATCGCGCCGTGGGCCGACCTGCCGACCGAAGCGTTCGAGCGCGTCGAAGTGATCTCCGGGCCGGCCGCCGCGTCGTTCGGCAACAACGCAATGGGGGGCGTCGTTCAACTCTTCACGCGCCGCGCCGCCCACCAGCCGAACCAGACCACCGTGTCGTTCGGCGGCGGCTCGAACAAGACGTTCGACACGCAGTTCCGCACGTCGGGCACGGTGCCGTCGACGGGGCCGATGGCCGCGCTCGGCGGGCTCACCTACTCGCTCGGGCTGCACGACTACAACACGGCCGGCATCGATGCGACGCGGCCGTTCTTCTACGGCCACGAAGACGGCCGCAATCCGTATCATGCGCAGGACCTCGACGCACGGCTCGGCTATGCGCGCGACAACTGGTCGATCTCGACGTTCGCGCTGTACCACCGCTCCGATCTGTCCTACGACAACAGCGGCTACGCGAATCGGGAGCTCGATCACCAGTTGACGACCGGCGTCGCGTTCCATCTCGACATCACGCCCGATACGCAGTTCGACCAGTCGTTCGGTTATGCGAACGACCGCCAGTTCATCTACGCGGACAACCCGGCCCTCGCGACGGATCAGATCAATTCGCAGCGCATCAGCACGTCGACGTCGCTGACCCATCAGGAGCACGGGTTTCACCTGTTCGGCCTGCCGCTGTCGGGCGAATCGAAGCTCGCGTACGACTTCACGCGCGAGCAGGCGTTCCTGCCGGTCGACATTCCCGGCGGCGTGCCGACGCGCAACGATTCCGCGTTCTCGCTGCACCAGTCGGCGACGCTCGGCCGCGTGACGATGTTCGTGGCCGGCCGTCACGAGATCATCGCCGGGCAAGCGGTGAACACCGGCAACGCCGCGCTGTCGTGGGCGATCACGCCGGTCTACACGGCGCGGGTGTCGTACGGCAATGCGTTCCGCCTGCCGACCTTCAACGACCTGTACTACCCCGGCTACGGCAATCCGAACCTCAGCCCGGAACGCAGCACGTCGGTCGAGGCCGCGCTCGACGCGAACACGGCGTACGGCACGTTCACCGCGGCGATCTACGACACGCGCGTCAGCAACCTGATCGCGTACAACCCGGCAACGTTCTCGCCGATGAACATCGGCCGTTCGCACATTCGCGGCATCGACCTGTCGTACAAGGGGACGATCGGCCGTTCGACGCCGGTGAGCGTCGCGGTCGGCATCCTGAATCCGCAGGACGAGACCAACCAGACCTGGCTCAGCCGCCGGCCGCGCCAGACGGTCAGCCTGAACGTCGACCACACGTGGGACGAACTGAAGCTGCACGCGCTGAGCACGGGCGCGTCGCTGCTGTACGGCGGCTCGACGTTCGACGATCCGGCCAACCGGCAGTACCTGGCGTCGTACCTGACGGTGAGCCTGCGCGCGTCGTACCGGATCAATGCACACCTGACCGTGTCGGCGTCGCTGTCGAACCTGTTCGACCGGCAATACATGACCGCGTACGGCTACAACACGCTCGGGCGCACCGCGTTCGGCAAGGTCAGCTATACGTTCTGACGGCCACGCACATCGGCGCAAGGAACCCCACCGGCACGCGCGCCTAGATCAACCCGCGCACGCCCGCGACCAGCTGGATCGCGCCGAATACCGCGACGACGGCCGCCGACCCGCGCGACAGCGCGTGCATGAACGCGAACGACAGCTTCGTGCGCAGCGCGGCGCTCGCGCCGCTCAGGCACAGCCACCACGTGGCCGAACCGACGAACACGCCGGCCACCATCCACCCCACGGTCGCCCACATCGCGCCTTCCCGCGCCCTCGGCAACGGGCCGAGCGCCGCGAAGATCCCGACGAACGACACGATCGTCATCGGGTTCGACAGCGTGAGGCCGAACGTCGTCAGGAAATCGCGCAGGACGGTCGACCGCGGCAGGTCGCGTTGCCCCGCCGGCGCGGCCGGCGCCTGGCGTGCGATGGTCCATGCGAGCCAGACGAGAAACGCGCCGCCGCCGATTTTCAGGCCGACGGTCAGCATCGGGAACGCGGTGACGATGCCCGCGACACCCAGCGCGCCGAGCAGGCCGTAAATCGCATCGGCGCACGCGGCGCCGATGCCCGTCGCGAAGCCCGCCTGGAAGCCGCGGCTCAGGCTGCGCTGAATGCACAGCATGCCGATCGGGCCGACCGGCACCGCGATCGACAGCCCCATCACGACGGATTTGATGAACAACATCGCCTGCTCCTTGCAACATCCAGTGGCTCGAACAGGCATCGTAGGGAAAGTCCGGCCCCCGCTGAATGCGGTTTTTAAGGAAAAATGGCCACTCTCCCTTAAAAACTCCAACCGCAATGGACGATCTGGACTGGAAGGTGCTGGCGCTGTTGCAGGACAACGGGCGCATCAGCTATACGGAGCTCGCGCGCCAGGTTCACCTGTCGGTGCCGGCGGTGACGGAGCGCGTGAAGCGTCTTGAAGCGGCCGGTGTGATCGACGGCTACACCGCCCGGATCAATCCGTCCGCGGCCGGCTATCCAGTGAGCGCGCTGATCGGCATCACGGTGCCGCAACCGGCGAAAGCGAAGTTCCTCAAGCTGCTGGAGACGATTCCCGAAGTCGTCGAATGCCATCACGTGACGGGCGCGGATTCGTACGTGATGCGGTTCGTCGCCGTCAGCATGGCCCATCTCGAACAACTGATCGAACGGGTCAACCTGTACGGCGAAACGCGCACGTCGATCGTGATGTCGACGCCGTTGCCGGCGCGCGGGATGGCGCGGCCGCCGTCGAAGCCCGGCGACACGCGTCGATAGCGGGCCGCGGTTTCGGGACCGTCCCACGCGACCGGCCGAACCGGCGACGACCGATGGTCGCCGGCCCCCGTCATGCATCGCGTTCCCCTCGCATGACGATCGGTACGGGCTGACTATTTGCCGACCGCACCGCCGAGCAGGCCACCCACCAGCGACGTCACCGGCGCAAGCGGATTGGCGAGACCGCCCAGCGGCGAGCCGCCCCCGCTCGTACCGGTCGCCGAGCCATCGTGCACGGTCGCCGGGATGCCGCCGACCACGCTCGTCACCAGACCGGCAACCGGCACCGCACCGTTCGGGCCGCTCGGGTTCACGAGACCGCCCGCATTGGTCACCGTGTTGCCGACTGCCCGAACGAGGCCGCCGACCGCGCCGACGATCGGCTGCGGCGACGTGGACGTCACCTTCCATCCGGCCGACGTGATCGCGCCGCCGACCTGCCCGAGCAGGCCCGCGACCGGCTGCCCGAGGCCGGTTGCGGTGCCGACCTGCTGCGTGAGCTGGCCCGCCGTCGTCACGAGCGGCGTGATCGCGGTGCTGATCGCCTGCGTCGCCTGCTGGACCGGGGCCGACGCGAGAGTCGCGCCGAGCATGGTGCCGCCCGACTTCAGGCCGCCGGCCACCGTGTCGAGCAGGCCACCGACGGGCGTCGTGATCGGCGCGAGCGGTGACAGCGGGCCAGAGCCGAGCGCCTTCACCGTTTCGCTGAGGCCGTTGACCGGGTTGCTGGTCGAGCCGACGAGGGTGCCAAGGCCCGTTACCGTCCTGCCGACCGGGTTCGGCGTAAAGCCGATCTGACCGATACCGTTGCTCACGGCGTTCGTCGTATCGCGGATGATCGTGCCGACGCCGGTGACCGTGTCGGCCGGCCCGGCCGTCACCGCCTTGCCGACGCCCGGCAGCGTCACGTCGCCGAGCGTCGCGCCCGCAGCCAGCACGACTGCGCCGACGGAACTGATGATGCCGTTGGTGCCGGGTGTGCCGCTGGTTCCGCTCGTGCCGCCTGTGCCGCTGGTTCCACTCGTGCCACTGGTTCCGCTGGTTCCGCTGGTTCCGCTAGTTCCGCTAGTTCCGCTAGTTCCGCTAGTTCCGCTAGTTCCGCTAGTTCCGCTAGTTCCGCTAGTTCCGCTAGTTCCGCTAGTTCCGCTAGTTCCGCTAGTTCCGCTAGTTCCGCTAGTTCCGCTGGTACCGCTCGTGCCACTTGATCCACTCGTGCCGCTGCTTCCACTCGTGCCACTTGATCCACTCGCGCCACTAGTACCGCTGGTCCCGTTCGTCCCGCTCGTACTCGTCCCGATGTTGTTACCGGCCAGCGTCGGTGCCGTAATGTCGCCGCCGCCGCATGCCGCGAGCGCGCACGCCGCGGCAATGGCGGCGAACGCAACGTTCGCCTTGATGAAGTGATCTTGCATGGAAGCCCCCGTTCGCTATTCAGCGCGATCACCCCAACAAGCATCTACCGTGCCATTTCCAACGGCCTCCTTCACAATTTCACAATCACCCTGCGATAGCCGTCCGCGCCGCACTGCGCGGCATGGCGCATCACGTGCGGATCGTGCCTCGCGGCGCGGTCCGCCCTGGCATTCCGATAACGCCGACGTAACACCGGCCCTGCGTTACGTAGCACGAACCAGGAAAAACCGACGTCGTCCATCCGTACACGGGCCACATAGTCGTCACGGTCGCTTCACCAGTTTCACGATCGTCAGTGTGCCGTTGACGTTTTCCACTCGAACCCGGACCCTGTCGCCCACATGCAGCGACGGGATCATCGCCGCGTCGCCGGCCTTGAACGCCATCGTCATCGGCGGCATTCCGATGTTGTCGAGGGCGCCGTGCTTCAGCGTCACGAGCTGGCGGCCGGCGTCGATTTCCTTGACTTCGGCATCGGTCAGCTTCGTATCCGGCACCGACATGGTCGTGTCGGCTGACCTCATGCCGGACATGTCGCCACTCGCGAGCGTCGACGTCGCAACGATCGCCGTCGCGCACGACACGACGACGGCGTGAAAACAGGTTTTCATCGAGCGTCTCCCGTCGGGCCCGGCGCGTTTCCCCCGCCAGTCGGCGCTACGCATCACACGATCAACGTCACACCGGCCCATGCGATCAGCACGGCACCCAGCACACGGCCGATACGGTCGCCGCCGGGCAGCACCTTTTCCACGAACACGAACAGCGACAACGCGACGATCCATACGACGTTCATCACGCCGCCGACGAACAGCAGCGCCATCAGCAACCAGCAGCAGCCCACGCAAACCATGCCGTGCCGCGCACCCAGCAGGAAACTGCCGGCAACGCCCGGACGCCAGTGCGCGACCAGGAATGCCGCCGGCGCACGGCATTGCCGCAGGCACGCACGTTTCAGCGGCGAGAATTGGTAGAGTCCGGCCAGCGCCAGCACGATCGCGGAAAGAAGCGCACTCTTCGACCACAGCATCATCGCGGAGATCAGCCCGGCCGGCTGCAGCAGCGCCTGAAGCAACGCCGCGCCGATCGAGAACGCCAGCCATGTCGTCAGATAGCCGGCCAGCAGCGCGACCGACGTGAACGCCGATCCCGCCGCCCCGTCGCCGTGCTGCCGCAGCACGCGCCGGTACAGCATCACGAGCGGCGCCGCGCCGGGCGTCATCATCGCGATCATCATCACCCACCACATCGCGATCACGGTCGGCAGAGACGGGTCCATGCTGCCCATGCCGTCCGCCAGCCGATGCGGAAACAGCGCGACGGTCGTCATCTCCCGCGCCGACATGCCAGTTCCCGCACCCGTCCACAGATAGAACCAGCACAGCCCCACGAGCGCGGCCATGCCGAGCAGCGTGACGGCCCGCTCGCGCGCGAACCAGGAGTCGAACGGCGTCATGCCGCGGCGCGATGCCGGATCAGCCCGTGATTGTTCAGATGCAGCCGCGCGAACTGCGCATAGGTTCCGTCGAGATTCAGCGCGATGTTGCCCTGCGAGCGCCCCGTGCCCGAACCGATCTCGGCCAGCTCGTATTCGAAACCGTGCGGCAGGTCGATCCGCACGCGATGCTCGGCCCCCGTCACCGGATTGCGGATGGGTTCGCCGGCCGCATCGAACACACCGTCGACGTGAATCCGGCCGCGCCGCGCATCGACATCGACGTCGAAATCGATCTTCGTGAAGATCGGATCGAACGCGTGCTCGAGCGTCGACGCATACACCGAGAACATCGTCGCGAATGGATCGGTGTCCTGACCGGTCATGATCTTCAGCACGGCATCGCGCTGCGCCGGACTGGCACGCTCGTCGACGATCGGCTGGCACTTTCCCTTGCCTTCGTGCACGGCGCCCGGCCACTGGAACACCACCGCGATCCTGACGCCGTCGAGCACCACGTCGCCGTAGTGGCCGCTGTCGATCGAAATCGCCCCCATCGCTTCGCAGTTGCCGTTGGTCGGCAGCGCATTGAACTGACAAGGGCAACCGTATGAGCAATTGCAGCTGATCATTTCGGTTCCCTGAATTTCCCACGGCGTCATGGCTCCACCTCGCGCGCTGAAACGGACGAACGCTTCGAATCTAGTGCACGGGGTGAGGGAAAGCAAAGCGGGAATGGCGGCGTGAAAACCGCGCGTTGCGGCCTCACGTAAGACGTTTCGGGATGCGTTCCCGGGGCTGTTCCCGAAACCGTCCCGCCAGCGTGTTCTCACACGATCAGCGATGCGACGATCGCACACCACACCGCGCCTGCACCGCACAGAAACACGCGCCGTGCGACGAACATTCGCGATTCGTCGTCAGGTGTTTTCATCGGCGACGTCGCGAGAAACGGCACGCTGGCCAGGCATGCGAACCCCGCCAGCGCCGGCACGATCACGACGTAGTCGCCGAATCGCCAAGGCAGCGCCTCGTGCAACCCCCAGTAGCCGAGAAACAGCATGCCCATCGAGAACATCGTCGCCGCGGCCGAACTGAGCGCGACCACCGATCCTGTCGGAAATTGCACGGGAACCTCCCTTCGCGCGGCGCGCGATGCAACGCCTCTCGCCGAAGATCAACATCATCTCGTCCGCCGGCAACGAAGTCGGGCATTCGGGCGCGAATGCATCGAGCGCATCGTCTCCGCTCCTCAGCGAATGCGCGTTGTCACGGATTGACAGAGTCAGCCTGATCGAGCGGTCATGTCGTACTCGTCCAAGAGGACGCGCGTGACGCCGTCAACCCGGCTTTTTCGTGCCCTGCGCAACGGAAATCCATCCGACCACCGCCGCGGCGACCCAGCAACAGGTGATCATCAGGTCCAGATCCATCAGTCCCTGGAAATTCGTACTGTTTTCGAAACTGCAGCGCTGATGGCCCCTGACCCACATGCAGCCGCTGATCAGTTGCTGGATGTGCATGTAGACGCTGTACACGGCAACGGCCGAAGCGATGACGGCGACCCGCAGGCTTATGCTCTTTTTCATTGACGCTGAAGGCGTGGGATGATCTCCCGGCGATCTTAAGCCAATGGCGATGCGTGACGCAATCGATCCGGTATCGAGCCGATCGACCGGCACGCGTAAAAGGACATCGATCTCGCAGCGGCAACGCGGACCACCATGACGAAACAAGACACGATCGCACTGATCGTCGATCCCGACAGCGGCGAGCGGATTCGCGACATCGCCGCGCACGCACGGCATACGTCGCGTCGCTCGGTTGCCTCACGACACGTGCCGGCATGCCCGCGCAAGCAGCACGCCGCGCGGTACGTCGGTGTCGGTGCTGATCGCCGCACGCGCCGTCGGCCTGCGCGTGGCGATGTTCGCCGGCGCGGCGGTTCAATTGACGGGCGCAGTGGTATCGGCAGTCAGCGTGCGGCGGGCGGCATGACGCGCCCCATCCGTGCCAGGCATGCACGGCGCCCCTTCATTCAGCGATGCTTCCCGCCATGCTTGCGCGCCCGATGCTCGGCGCGCTTGTGCAACAGCACCGGCATCAGTTCCTCGATGTACTGCCGCGCCTGCCCGCGTGTGACGATCTCGCTGAAGCGCTGATGCGCCCTGTCCTGGCCGACGAGCGCCGCATGCGCTTTCCTCAGGATGTGCAGATAAGCGATCAGGCTCGTGCCGTCGCGTACGGGCAGCGCATCACGCGGGTCCGGAGTCGGGGCGGTACTCATGTTCCAATCCTTTGCGGACAATCCGTCCGGCACGTCGCCGTGACGAGCGCGAGCAGGTCGTTGGCGAGACGATCGCGGTCGGTCAGCGGTGCGAGGCCGAACAGCCGCTCGAGCGTCGCGGCCACCGACGCGTGGTCATACGGCGTGTGATCGACCTGCCCGGCCGCGACCCACGGCGAAATCACGATCGCCGGCACCCGCACGCCGTACACGTCGAAGCCGAAGCCGCTCGCGTTCAGCGTCGCGGGTGCGCCATCGTTGGGCGGCGGCGCGACGCCCGGCCTGACCGAATCGTAGAAGCCGCCGTGCTCGTCGTAGAGGATCACGAACAGGCTGCTGTTCCATACCGGCGAGTTGCGGATCGCGTTGTACACGCGCGCGGCAAGCTGGTCGCCGCCGGCCAGCCCGTCCATCGGGTGCTGCGAGCTGCCGTTCCGGTAAGTGCCGTGCACGATGTCGCCATAACCAGGCTCGATGAACGTGTAGCGCGCGGTGTAGCCGGCCGCGAGATCGGCTTCGAAATGCGCGAGATCATCGACGTCGAAGAAGCTGATGCCCTTCAGCGATGCGACCTGCGGCACGTGGCCGAGCGGGTCGCCGGACTGGTCCTGGTAGATGCGCCAGTTGTCGTCGCCGAGCGAATCGAAGATCGAACCCTTCGGATAGTGGAAGCCGTCGAGCGTATCCCATCCGGCCATTTCCTCCTTGGTCGGCGAATGGTCGAGCCCGGCCGACGACGCGCCATGCAGGAAAAAGCGGTTCGGCCAGGTCGGCCCCGGCATCGACGCATGCCACGCGTCGCACAGCACGAACGCATTCGCGAGCGCGTACAACGACGGGACTTGCGCCGCGGCATCAACGCCCTGCATGATCTTGGCCGCGTCGGCCGGCTGCGGCGGTGCGCCCTCGGAATGCGACGTCGCGTAGTTCGACACGAACCCCGAGTTGTCGATGTTCGGATAGGGCTGCCCTTTCACGAACGGCCTGCCCGCGCCGCAGAGCTGTTCGAGCACGTCGGTGAATTCGTGGCACGGATCGGTCGGCATCCGGTCAGGCGCGCCGCCGCCGAACGGATAGACCGTGCCGCCGTACGCGTTGCTGTTGCCGGGCGACGCGGCGACGATGTCGGCGATGCCCGACAGCGCGAACAGGTGATCGAACGAACGGTTCTCGAGCATCAGCACGAACACGTGCTGGATGCGATCCTGAACCGGCGAGGATGCGGGGGCTGCGTCTGCACTCATGGCGCCTCCTGGCGTCGCGCGACGAACGTCGGGCTGGCACGACCGTTGGCCCGCTGAAAGCACTGAATGGATTGAAAACCACGCACGGGCCGTGAATTGCCGACGAGTGTACGGCCGCGCCAGCTCGTGCGTAAAGCCGCAGGCTGACGGCGTCGTAGCGCATGCGCTCAGTCGCTGGCCGGTGCGGACGACGATGCGCTTCGCCGCGTGTGCGGCTCGTGACGGGGCCTGTCGGCGCGCTGGGCCAATGCCAAGTTGCGGCAAAACCGCGAGCGCATGACATCCGAACGCGCGGCTTGTGACGATACCGAATTGCGGGCACTACCCGACGCAGGAATGCCTGTCGTATTTCGCGATGGTGATCGAGGATTTTTCGCAGGACGCGGCCGCCTCAGCGTGGTACCCGCGCGGCGCCGGTAAAGGCGGGAGAAGCAGAAGAAGCCGCCGCGGCGCGATGGCGCCGCCGGCGACCGATGAACGACACACCATGCGCCGGCTCATCGGTTCGTCCGGCCATGGGCCGGACAGGTGTCGATCGGTACGCGCTGAGGCGCACCGGTCGTGGCCGCTTAGCGGCGCGGCTGCCCGCTTCGCGGCGGACGCGGGGAATTCGCGTCCTTGTGCCGGAAGTTGATGCGGCCCTTGGTGAGGTCGTACACCGACAGTTCCAGCGTCACGCGATCGCCCGCGAGAATGCGGATGTGGTTCTTGCGCATGCGGCCCGACGCGTACGCGCCAACCACGACGCCGTTTTCCAGCGTGACACGATATTTGCTGTCCGGCAGCACTTCGTCGACGATTCCGTCCAGTTCCAGCAGTTCTTCTTTTGCCAAACCAATTCCTCCAGACAAGGTGATTGACCGCGGCCGCGGCGACTGCCCGGCGCCGGCTCCCGCAAACGGGACGGCGGCCGGCAGGCAGCCGGGATCGGTTCGTTCAGACGGGCCTCGGGCCTGTCTTGCGATCGGAGCCCGGCGCGTTGCGGCGTTCGGGCGGTCAGTGGCTGCGGCGCCAGCAGCGCCGCGCAAGTCGGGACCGCGCCAGCTGAAGCATGGCGGCGGTCTGCTCGGGTTGATGCGTTGAAGCGGTGATGCGCTCGCGAAACGACGTGCGTGTCACGAGGGCGTTGCGTCGCATGCGGTTCAGGCATGCGATGAGGGAGGCGTCACGACCGATGCATCGTGAATGTCGCGATGCATCGGTCGTGCGCATCGGAACGCGCCGGCCGCCGTGAAGCGGCGCCCCGCGCGATACTCCATCCGGCAGCGGCCGCCGCTTGGCGACCGATGCCGATGCGGCTTACTGCGGCGTGATGTTCGACGCTTGCAGACCCTTCGGGCCACGCTTCACTTCGAAGCTGACCTTCTGGCCTTCGGCCAGGGTCTTGAAGCCCGTGCCGCGAATTTCCGAGAAATGGGCGAACAGATCGTCGCCGCCGTTGTCCGGGGAAATGAAACCAAAGCCCTTGGTTTCGTTGAACCACTTGACGGTACCGGTATCCACAAATACTTCCTTAATACAAATAATTGAACATGCGCCCGCGACGGGCACAGAAAGAATCAAAGAGGGAGAGACCAACGACTGCCGCACGGTGTGCGGCCAATGATGAGCAATCGAACTTCTTGACGACTTCGGTCTCGGACACTACGCGGTAGCGGCCGTTTCGTCAAGTTATTTTGATGCGGCGCACAAGCGCAAATGCTCCTGCGCCTTCTGCGGCAAGTGTTGCCGGCCAATGGAGCCTGTCTCGATATGCCCCTGATTTTCCGCCGGCTTGCGCGTTTTTACTGCGGCTCTGATGCATTCGGTACCGAGCATGAATTGTGGCGGTCGCGCCGAGTTGCCTACGGGAGCCATACGTCGCTCGCCAACCTGCCTCCCCTGACCTCGCGCGATGGCCAGCCGCTGCCGCGCCGCTAGTCGAACGGATTCAGCAACCGGACGCCAGTGCGAGCGAAATCGTCGACGTTGCGCGTGACGACCGTCAGATCGTTGATCAGCGCGGTGGCCGCGATCAGCTTGTCGAGTTCGTGCGTCGGATCGGGCACCCGCAAATGCCCCCACATCTGGCTGGTCTCGATATCGACCGGCAGGATGTTCGGCGCATAGCCCGACAGGATCATCGCGATCCAGGCCTCGAGCGCCGACGCCTGGCTATGATCGCCGCGATGACGGATCAGGTCGACGCCGCGCCGCAACTCGGCCACCGTCACGACGGACAGGTAAAGCGGGCTCGCGTCGGCTTCGGCCTGCCTGAAGAACGCCCGCACGCCGCGATTGGTTCGCCTGCCCTTCCTGATTTCGCTGATGACGTTCGTATCAATCAAAAACACGCCTGACCTCGCCTGAATCCTGAACACGTTGGAAATCCGCGTCCTCGCCCACCTCCGGCATGCTCAGCAGCACTTGAGCAAATGTCCGCCGCTTCGGCCGGCCGAGCGCTTCGGCCAGAATGGCTCGATGTTCGGCCTCGGCGCTCCTGCCATTGGCCGCCGCCTGCTCACGCAGGCTTTGAACGATAGTGTCATCCACGTTACGCACCAGAAGATTTGCCATGAGTACCTCCATCCAGATTTGCTATCAATGATAGCATCACGAAGGCAAATTGCAAGCATTGCTATCATCTTCGTGACCGGACGGACCCTGGAGTCGGCGTGAGCCAGCCGCAGCGGACGGCATGAATCCATCCCCGTCCCGCCGCTGGCCCGACGCATCGAACTGCTGTCGCTCAAGGTAAGCCGGCGCGGGACGATGGGGAAGCCGGCCGGATGGCCAGTCGAGCGCATCGATCACGACGCATGTCCGGCCGGCGAGGAACGGGATTTGCGGCGCAGGCGCCGTTGGCGACATGGGCTGCGAGCACGGACATCGCACCGATTCACGCTGAAACATCGTGTTGCACACCGGGCCGCGGCCGTCGCGATCGTTTGATACCATCGAATCACAAGACCGGCGATCGAACGCCGTGCGAAGCGCGCAGAAGACCTTGCATCGACGCGGACCATCCGTGCCTGAAATCCCGATCCAAGACACGAGACGCTCTTCAGTGGACTTTGTTACGCCAGCTCTGCAAACCCTGTTCTCCCCGACACCCGACAAACTCTACTTCCCGGCATGCCTTGCGGCCGTGGCGATCATCGCGTGGCTCGTCGCCCGACACGTGCCGTTCTATCGGTCGGCCGTCGACAAGTCGCTGTCGATGCGCTATCGCAATCTCGACGGTTTCCGCGGCATCCTCGCCACCTCCGTGGTCTTCCATCACTTCGCGTGCAACCAGGCGTTGCTGTCGACCGGCGTCTGGGGGGCCGGCACCGATTTCCTGCGCAATCTCGGGACGATTCCGGTCGCGATGTTCTTCATGGTCACCGGGCTGCTGTTCTGGGAACGCGCATGCAGAGGCACGCTCGACGTGCGGACCTTCTTCGTCGGGCGCGTGCGACGCCTCGCGCCGCTCTATCTGTTCTACGCGGCCGTCATCGTCGCCTGCACGCTTTACTGGTTTCCCGGCAACGCCGTCGGCGCACCAACGCAGTTGCTGGCCGACCTGCTCAAGGCCGTTTCGCTCGGCTGGTTCGGCGCGTTCCCGATCAACGGAGCGGAGCGGACGCCCTATCTGAGCGGCGTCTGGTGGACCCTCGCGTACGAATGGCGGTTCTACGTCGCCGTCCCCTTTCTCGCGTGGTTCGTCGCCACACGTGCGTGGCGCAAGCTGCTCGCGCTCGCGATCGTCTCGGCCTGTGCCGCGTTGTTCGGGCCGCCCGGCGGCATGGCACTGCTGTTCGCGTTCGGCGCCGTGGCCTACGAGGTGTCGCGGCACCCCGCGATCTGCGCGCGGCTCGCCACGAAACCGGCGGCGACCGTCGCGCTGCTGATTCTCGCGCTGTCTCCGTCCCCGACCGAACGCTATTCGATCGAAGGCGCGCTGCCGCTGCTTCCGGTGTTTCTCTGCATTGCATGCGGGAATACGTTCTACGGTGTACTGAGAACCCGGCCGCTCGCGTTGCTCGGCACCGCCAGCTTCAGCATCTACATGATCCACATGGTGATCGTGTACATGATCGTCCACGCAGTCGACAAGTTCGTTTTCCCGATCAATTCCGTCGGCGATTCAGGCATCTGGGCGCTCGCGCTGGCGTGCGCGCTGGTTGCCGTCTTGTGCGCGCTGCTGACTTACCGCTACGTCGAGCATCCGTTCATCGCAAGACGCAACGACGCACGCCCGGCACGCCGAGCGGCCGAGCCCGCTCGCGAGCGCCAAACCGTCACGCTGTGACCCACCTTCGGTTCAAGGCTCAGAAGCGATACGAGATGCCGATCTGCAGGACCGGATACCACCGATAGCGCGACATCATTTGCCGCAGCGAATCGAGCCCGCTTGCGACCAGTACCTGGCTCTTCGCCGGTCCGGCCGCCGCGGCGAGTTCCGGCGACAGCGTGTACGAACATTTCGGCATCCCGTACGCGACGCCGATATCGGCGACGAACCCGAGCCCTTTCGACGCCGGTCGATGTCCGTAGCCGATTCCGACATACGGCATCACGGTCGGATAGCGCGCTTCCGCGACCGCATACATACCCGGCAGCGCCGGATAGCGCTTGCCGCCGAACACGTAGGTTCCGTTGGTCGGCACCGACACGCCGTGAAGTTCGTCGTCGTTGAAGCGCAGCCCCAGCGTCGCGCGGAAGCCGCTGCCTCGCCACGGGAAGATGTCGGCATAGATGCCGCCCTGGCGCAGCTTCAGGTCGTCCTGATAGCGGTTGCCGGCCACCGTGAAATCATGCGTCAGATTGATCGCGTTGAAATCCGCGTGCGCGCCCAGCATCGAATTGAAGCTCACGGCCGCTCCGATGCCGACGCCCTGCGTGCCGCCCTGCAGGTAGATTTCCTGCGCGTGCGCGCTCGCGGCGAACACCACCGCGACCGCTGCCCATTGATTCACTATCGTTTTCACGGGCGCCTCCCCCGACATGTGCCGGGCGCGACGCCACGTACATGCGACCTTCGTCGCGATGCGCGATGCGAACCCCGGCACGACACCTTGCAAGCACGCTTGCTGTTCGACGGACCGGGGACGCGTTGCGCGGTGCGCATGACCGATACGACATGCGCTGCGCATGCACCGTGGCACACGGCGCGCGCGACCCGATCCGATTCCCCGTTTGTTTCGATGTCGTTACATGCCGCGGAGGCGCGGATCGTTCTGGCGAAATTCGTCTGCGCCGGCGGCATCGGGTGAACCGCAAAGCGCGTGCCATGCGGCGCTGACCGAGGCGGAAAAAGCGCCATCCGTCGGGACGGGTCGTGGCGGGAATCGCAATCGACGGGAAATGTTTCAGGAACGTATCCGTATTCGGCACGCGACGCCGAAACACGCGATCGTCGGCATCTGGCGTCGATCGCAGAATGCAGGTGGAAAGAGGCTGGACGGCCGTCAGCGCAGGGCGGTCGCCGTTGCGATCAAGCGTGCGCCGATGGATACGTTGAAAAAGCGTTGCAAAAGTGCGACCTCGTACCGGTCGCACGCGACGCCGATGCGCTATCCCGCGTAACGAGACAGGGTGAATACCGATGCGTGCGCAAGCATCTTGTCCGTCGATGGATCAATACATGATTCGAAACGACGGCAATGGACCGACGGGCACATCGATTACTAGATGACCGGACAGCGGCACTTTTAACCTTATTGACGAGTGCAATTTCCGTGTCTCATTGCGTGCTCCACCGTAAAGCAAACCGAATCACGATGCACGGATTTACGAACTCCCCGTGGCGACACGTGAGCCGGGGTGTCTTGGTACAATCCGTCGACCAAGAGCAAGCCGATTTGGCAAACAGCCTGACCGCTAGAAAACCGCTGGCGAGGCAGCGAGTCTCTAGTAATTCGGGGATGCCAGCGGCAATTAATTAGACCAATCGAATAGCGGGGGAAATTGTGAATCGATTTGCACTTCTTTTGTTGGCTGCAACCGTGGTAGCAGGTTGTAATTCGAAACAGTCGGACAACATTCAATCGTCCGCGGCGAGTCCCAGCGCGTCTAGCGACAGCACCCCGGCACAACAACCGTCACCGCCAGTAGTCGTCGCGCCTGCGCCTCCACCCCCTTCACACCATTACGCGATGAGTCAGGACGGCACGTATGGTTACGAGCCCGCGCTCAGTGAAGACGACGTGAGAGCGGGAAAAGCGACAAAGGCGCTTGTCATGATGCGCTATGTCGGCGTGAGGGACGGTAGTTATATTCTGCTGCTGGTCGACGAGGACAACCCAAATATTTCGAACCGCATCACGTGCCAAGCTCCGTGCAATTTCGCCAAATCGCAAACCATGGCAGGCGACTCGATTCTGAAAACTGAAACACTGCGCGTTGTACCTAATTCGCTTATCGGCGCGATGATCGAAGACGCGATGTCCGGACAACTGACTCCCTATGGTCAACGTACGTCCGCGTTGACCCCATCGACTTTGCCCGTGGCTCAATCGCCCGCCAACCAGCCCGCAAGCGATGCGACGACATCCCCGCTGCAACAAACGAGCTTCGACTGCACCAAAGCGAAGTCCATTCCCGAATTTTTGATCTGTCACGATGCAGATCTTGCCGCTGCGGACCGGGATCTCGCAACGACTTACCAACAAGCCAAAGATGCCGTCATCGACAAAACTGCGTTTGTTGAGCGAACGCGCAAACAGTGGAATTTCCGAGAAAAAAATTGTCGCGACAAGGAATGTCTGACATCGTGGTATGCATACCAGAAACGCATACTGGCAAAGATTGCACAAACTGGTGATGTCACTGCTCAAGACAACTGACGCACCCTAAGTGAATCCGAAGCCCGCTCGCCTGAGTGGGCTTTTTCGTGCTTACTACTGCCGGCACCATCAAGACACGTTCAGTTGCTGCCTCGTGATGTAACCAGCCCTATCCGACGCCAGAAACACGGCTGCCTGTTCGATCGTCTCCTTGAACACCCTTGATCGCCCTCGCGCCGTCTGTTGGACGAATCGGCGTCGCGCAGGCCGGCCGCACGATAAGGACGAATTGCGGCGGGTCACGGATAATTGTCATCGCCACTTTGTGACAGTCAATGCCGTCGCGCGACTTCCCGATGACCACCGGAATCGGTACCATCGAGCGCTCGAAGTCCGGCACGCGCCGGGCTTTTCGCACCACCCATTTCGCCATGTCCCGGGAACCCACACATTCCGTGCTGCTCTGGATCGTCGCCGCTGCGTTCTTCATGCAGTCGCTCGATACGACGATCGTCAACACCGCGCTGCCCTCCATCGCCCAAAGCCTGCATGCGTCGCCGCTTGCGATGCAGCCCGTCGTGGTCGTCTACACGCTGACGATGGCGATGCTCACGCCGGCCTCCGGCTGGCTCGCCGACCGGTTCGGCACGCGCCGCGTGTTCTCGGTCGCGATCCTCGTGTTCGTGCTCGCGTCGATCGGCTGCGCGGCGTCGCATACGCTCGGCCAGCTCGTCGTCGCGCGCGCCGTGCAGGGCATCGGCGGCTCGATGCTGCTGCCGATCGGGCGGCTCGCCGTGCTGCGCCGCGTGCCGGGCGAACAGTACGTCGCGGCGATCGCGTTCGTGTCGATCGCCGGCCAGCTCGGCCCGATCGTCGGGCCGACGCTCGGCGGCTGGCTCACCCAGGCGATTTCGTGGCACTGGGTGTTCATCGTCAACGTGCCGGTCGGCGTGGTCGGCTTCATCGCCGTGCAGCGCTACCTGCCGCACGACCAGGCGACGCAACCGCCGCCATTCGACTTCGTCGGCTGTGCGTTGCTGTCGGCCGCGATGATCGCGCTGTCGCTCGCGATCGACCCGCCGATGTCCACGCACCGCGCCGCGTGGTCGGCCGCGCTCGCCGGGCTCGGCCTCGCGAGCGCGCTCGCGTACCTGCCCCATGCGCGGCGACGCACGCAGCCGCTGTTCCGGCTCGGGTTGTTCCGCGAGCCGAACTTCGGCTCGGGGCTGCTCGGCAACCTGCTGTGCCGGATCGGCACGAGTTCGGTGCCGTTCATGCTGCCGCTGCTGATGCAGGTGCAGCTCGGCTATACGCCGCTGCGATCGGGGTTGATGATGCTGCCGGCCGCGATCGCGGGCGTCATCGCGAAACGGTGGATCGCGCCGCTCGTGAAGCGCTTCGGCTATGCGGCGTTTCTGGTCGTGAATACGGGAATCGTCGGCTGCGCGATCGCGGGGTTCGCGCTGGTGTCGGCGCGGCCCGCGCCGGTGCTGGAAGGTGTGCTGCTGATCGTGTTCGGCGCGGCGAATTCGATGCAGTTCGCGGCGATGAACGGCGTGACGCTCAAGGGGCTGTCGCATGCCGACGCCGGCAGCGGCAACAGCCTGTTCACGATGATGCAGATGCTGGCGATGGGGCTGGGCGTCTCGATCGGCGGCGGGCTCGTCAACCTGTTCGCCGCCTATCGGGGCTCGATGGCGCACGGGTTCATGCTGTCGTTCGCGTGCATGGGCGTGGTGACGCTGCTGTCGTCCGTCGTGTTCCGGCGGATCGATACGGCCGCGCCGCCGGTCAAGGCGACGGCGCGACCTTCCGCGTGATCGCGCCCGTCAGTTCACCTGCCGGCGCTCGACGACGCGCTTGAGCACCCAGCGGATCGACGAACCGTCGGCCGGCGGCTGCGCGACGCGGTACTCGTCGACTTCGAGCGTGTACAGGTAGCCAGGCTGGTACGCAAACCCTTCGATGCCCGCGTACCACAGGCTCCACGGCTCGCCCGGGCTGCTGCGCACCTGCAGGCACTCCATCGGCGCGACGCCCGTGCAGCGCGCGGACTGCGGCGCGACGTAGACGGTTTTGGTCACGGGCTTGCCGTCGGCCGGACGCGTGGCATTCGGCGCGGTGGCCGCCGCATCAGTCTGGCATCCGGCGACGAGCATGCTGCCGGCAATGACGGCCGCGCCGAGCAGCGTTCTGGAGTGACGAATCATCTGATGTTCCTCTGGGAGCGTTGGAGGGCCGATTAGACGAACTGCCCCGCGAGAAAGTTCACAAACACCTTACAGGATGCGTTCGACCACTCTCACTCAAGTGATGTCGCGCGCGAGCCGATACGTTAGCGTGTTCCAGTTCCGCCGCGCGCTTCGTCACCGGCCAGTCGATCGCCATCGACGGCGGCATCACCGTGCGGCGATCGTGTACCATCTGCGCTTCCCGATACGCTTCGACGCACTGCCTTCGTTCCCCGGCCACGCCCGCGCGGTTCGCGCAGCGCGTTTCCCTCGCATGACCTCATCCGCCTCGTCCGACACCGCGCTGCGCCCGCTGCCGATCGATACGCTCGTCGTGCCGGCCGTGCTCGACGGACGCACGGGCACCAATCGCTCGGGCAGCGCGCATCCGCAGATCGCCGCGACCAACGACCTCGACGCGGTGCGCGCGTGGCTCGCGCGCTTCGTCGATACGCCGACCACGTTCCAGAACTACCGCAAGGAAGCCGAGCGCCTGCTGCTGTGGGCCGTGATCGCGTGCGGCAAGCCGCTGTCGTCGCTCACGCACGAGGATCTCGTCGTCTACCGGCAATTCCTGCTCGCGCCCGCGCCGGCCGAGCTGTGGTGCGCGAACGGCGGCCGCAAGCATCCGCGCGACGATCCGCGCTGGCGGCCGTTCTACGGGCCGCTGTCGGCAGCCAGCCAGCGGCAGGCGCTGGTGATCCTGAACGTGATGTTCTCGTGGCTCGTGCAGGCCGGCTATCTGGCCGGCAACCCGCTCGCGTTGTCGCGACAGCGGCAGCGCCGGCCCGCCCCGCGCGTCACGCGCCATCTCGGGCAGCCGCTGTGGCAATCGGTGAAGGACGCGATCGCCGCGATGCCGCGCGACGATGCGCGCGCGTGCTTCCATGCTGATCGCGCGCGCTGGCTCTTCACGCTGCTGTATCTCGGCGGGCTGCGCATCACCGAGGCGGCCGATACGACGATGGGGCAATTCTTCTGCCGGCGCGATGCGAACGGGCACGAGCGCTGGTGGCTCGACGTGACGGGCAAAGGCGGCCGGCAGCGGCTCGTGCCGGCCACCGACGAGATGATGGCCGAGCTGACGCGCTACCGGCGCACGCACGGCCTGCCCGCGCTACCGCTCGACGGCGAGCCGACCCCGCTCGTGCTGCCGTTCGGTCAGGCGCGCAAGCCGCTCACGCGCGCGGCGCTGCACCGCATCGTGAAGCAGGTGTTCCGGCACGCGGCCGGCCGGCTGCGCGCGAACGGCGAAACCGGCGAGCAGGCGGCGCGCGTGCTCGAACAGGCGTCCGCGCACTGGCTGCGCCACAGCGCGGGCTCGCACATGGCCGACGGCCGCGTCGACCTGCGGCTCGTGCGCGACAACCTCGGCCATGTATCGCTCACGACGACGAGTCAGTATCTTCATGCGGACGACGACTGGCGCCATCGCGAGACGGAGGAGAAGCACCGGATCGGGTGGGACTAGGCTGCGTTGCGCCGCTCAGCGTGCGAGGTAGAGGCCGCCGTTGCTGCGGCATTTAGCACGGTCGCTTGCCACCGGCAGGTTGATTTAGCCGCATAGCAGCACGTCGGTACGCTTGCCGTGTCAGTACACGCCAACCCAGTGCCCCGGCACCCACGCCCAGTGATTGCCGGCCCACCGGTAATGCCCCTTCGCCCAGCGATAGCCGGGCGCGGGCGGTGGCGGCGCCACCTCGACGACGGGCGCCGGCTGCGGCGGCCGCACGGGCTCGACCACGCAGGCGGACATCAGCACGGCACTCGCGCTCACCAATACGGCGAGCGAAACGGATCGGATCTTCATTGTCGATTCTCCCTGTTGTGTAATGAGTTGAGCGGGCCGAGCGCGGGCTTGCGCCGCATCACGCGACCCCATGAATCAGGCCGCTCATCGGCCGCGCCGGGCCGCTTTCCGCGAACAATGCGGACGCGGTGCGGCGCGGGTCGAGCCGCAGGCTGTCGGCGGCCGCGCCAGCGATCAGCGCGTCGAGCGATGCGGTCGGCTTCAAGTCGCGCCCTTCGTACAGATCGCCGGGGCGCAGCCCCGGCCAGTCGGCGATCACGCGCCCGCCCGCGACCGCGCCGCCCGCCAGCATCGCGACCGATGCCTGCCCGTGATCGGTGCCGCCCGTGCCGTTCACCGCGGCCGTGCGGCCGAACTCGGTCGCGACCAGCACCGTGGTCTGCTGCCACGCGGGCCCGAGGCCGTCGCGCAATGCGGCGAGCATCGTGTCGAGCGCCTTCAACTGATTCGCGAGCCGCGCGTTCTGCGCGCTATGGGTATCCCAGCCGCCCGTCTCGATCATCGCGATCCGCGGACCGTCGTCACGCGCGAGAAACGTCGCGGCGAGCTTGCCGACGCCGGCCGGGTCCTGCCGTGCATGCGCATCGCCGGCGAGACCGCGTGCTTCCATCGCGGATTGCCACAACGGGCCGAGCTGCGCGTCGGCTTCGTAGAGCGCCGACACGCGCGTGAGCAGATCGTCCGGCGCGGCGGGCGAGCCGGACGGCGCATACGACGCGGCCTGCACCGTGCCGCGCAGCGCGAGCGGCACGGTCGGCGCGAATGCGATCGCGTTGTCGCGCGTCGCCGGCAGCAGCGCGGCGAGCCGGTTCAGCCAGCCGTCCTTCACCTGGTACGGCGCACGGCCGCCCGTTTCGAGCACGTTCTGGCCGTCGAAATGCGAGCGGTCGCGATACGGCGACGCGATCGCATGGACGAACAGCGCCTGACCGTCGCGATACAACTGCGCGGTCTGCGCGAGCGACGGATGCAGCGCGAACGTGCCGTCGAGCCGCGTTGCCGCCGCCGTGTCGATCGCGAGCGGGCCGCGCAGCGACGCATACGCGGGCTCCGCATACGGGACGACGATGTTCAGGCCGTCGGCCGCGCCGCGCTGGATCACGAACACGAAGCGCCGGTCGGTCTCGACGTTCGCGAATACGATGCGTGGCGCGACGAGGATCGCGCCCGCGCCGGCGGCGGCGACGCTGAGGAATTGTCGGCGGGACAGTGCCATGGTCATCTCCGTTGGAAATCGGGCGAGACAAGCAGCAGCGCGAGCGACGTCGTCGCGCTTTCGGCGCGCGCGAGCGCGGTCGCGGTCGGCGCGCTCAGCGAACCGGCGAGCAGCGTGTTGCCGAGCGTGCGCGGGTCGAGCCGGTCGCCCGTGCGCGCGGCCAGGCGCTGCGCAATCTCGACGCGGCGTACGAGCGCGTCCGGCGCCGCCCAGCTCGCGGCGACGTCGTCGTAGCCGGCCGGCGAGCCCGGCCGCCACACCGGCTGGCCGAGCTGCGCGAGCAGCGGCGCGGCCTTGAGATCACCGGTGTCGCGCCAGCCGAGCCCGCGCAGCGACGATACGGCCCACTCCCACGGTGTCTTGAACTTGCGGTCGACCGGCGACCACGCGTCCGGCGCATCGACGAGCGCGCGATAGACGGTCGGCAGATCGCCACCGCTCGTGTCGAACGCGCGCGCGAGCCGGTCGGTCAGCGCGGGCGGCGGGTTGTCGGCGACGAAATGACGGGCGAGCTGAAACGCGACGTGCCGGCCCGTCGCCTCCGATCGCGCGAGGTCGTGCAGGATCGCGCGCGCCTGCGCTTCGCCCGGTTGATCGTAGGTGCGGCCCATTACCGTGCGCGTGCCGGGTTCGTGCAGGTTCGGGCGGAACACGAATGCACCGGGCGCCGCATCGCCCGGTTGCGGCCCGCGCCCGCCGGCGATGCTCCAGCCGGTCAATGCGCGCGCGAATTCCGTCACGTCGGCTTGCGTGTAGCCGGTGCGCACGCCGAGCGTATGCAGTTCCATGATTTCGCGCGCGAGGTTCTCGTTGAGCCCGCGCTTCGCCGCCGGATTGCGTGCCTGCGCATGCAGCGCGGCCGGACTGTCGGGGCCGACCGAACGCGCCTGGTCGAGGAACACCTGCATCGCGGGATGCTGCTCGACGGCGACGAGCATGTCCTCGAAACGACCGAGCACGTGCGGGCGGATCGCGTCGCGTTCGAATGCGCCCGCGTACGCGGCCACCTGCCCCTTGTCGACCGATACCGCGAAATGGTTCGCCCAGAAATGCACGAGACGTTCGACGAACGGCGCGGGCGTGGTCAATGCGCTGTTCATGCGCGCGGCGACGGCGCTGCGATACGCGTCGTAGCCGTCGCGGCGGATCGATTGCTCGGTCGCGCGCTTCGCGGCGGGGTCGTCGCTCTTCATCGCGTTGCGTGCATCGGCAAAGCGCGTGGCGAGCGTGATTGCGTCCGGTTCGCCGGCCCATGCGGCGGGTCGTGCGTCGTAACGGTCGAATTGCGCGACGAGTGCCGCTTTCGGATCGGCGGGCGGCGCTTCGTCGGCGCGTGCGCCGAGACCGAAGCGGTTCAGCGCGATTGCGGCCGGCGTGGAGTCGTTCGGGTGGTCCATGACGGGCTCTCTTGCGGTGCGTACTCACGTTCAACGCAAGCACACCGGGAAATCCGTCGCGGGAAGGGAAAATATTCTTTTTGATCGAGGGAACGCCGGGCGGAAGTTTCTCGCCGCGCGGCGGCAGGCATCGTCAATGGAGAACGACCGCGCGATTCGCCGGAACCGGCAAACGCATGACGCGCGAGCGACATGCGGATCGCATGCCGCCCGCGTGGTTTAGCCGGTTTACTCGCTCGCCGATGCGTCCGGCTTCTTCTGCAGCTTCGGCGGCAGACGCCAGTTGCCGCTGCGCTGCAACCCGTCGACGAACTTCGCGCGCTCGTCGGGTGTCAGCGTCGCCGCGAAATCGACGACGCTGCGCTCGACCTGTGCCCGCATCGCGGTGTCGGCCGCGCGCGTGCGGTCGAGCGCCGCATCGATCGCCGCGCGATCGAGTTGCGGCGCGGCGAGCAGGTCGAGCACGGTGATCCGGCCGTCGCGCCCTTCCCGCGCGAAATCGCGGCCGCTCTTGCGCGCCGCCTTCAGCGCGGCGGCGAACTCGCGCTGCCGCGCATCGGGCAATTCGTCGGCGGCGAAACGCAACGCGGTGCGCGATGCGGGCGTGCCCGCCGCATGCAGGTCGCGGTGAGTCGAGAACCACTGATACGCGCCGCCGCCGATCGCGCCGAGCATGAACACATTCAACACGACCGAGCCGACGAGAATGAATTTCCAGCTGCGTTCGCTCATTCGTCGGCTCCGTCGATGCTCGGGCCGCCGAAGGTCGTCGTCAGGTAGCCTGGTTCGTGTTGCGCGATCGGTGCGCTGCCGAGCATCAGCATCGACACGGCGACCGCACCGGCAAGCGCGCCGGCCAGCCCGACGCCCGCGAACGCGGCGCCCGACCACCACACTCTGCCGCGGCTTCGCGCGCGTTGCGGCGCAGGCGCCGTGGCGACGATACGTTCGACCAGCGCCGGCGCGGGCGGCGCGACCGTGTCCTGCATCAGCCACGCATCAAGCTCGGCCGCCTCGTCGAGCGCTTCCAATGCGTCGCGCGGATGTGCTTGCGCCCACGCTTCGGCCGCCGCGCGCTCGGCTTGCGGCCAGCGCCGCGCGTCCGAGCCGTACGCGGCGACGATGGTACGGAATCGTTCGGGTGTCATCGCTTGTCCTCGCTAGGTGGATCGCCGGCCAGTTGCGCGCGCAGGTTGCGCCGCGCACGGGCGAGCAGGCTTTCCAGCGCATCGACGGTGATGCCCATCAGGTTGGCCGCTTCCACGTTCGACATTTCCTGATAGTACTGGAGCACCAGCGCTTCCCGCTGCCGCGGCGGCAACGCGGCCAGCGCCTGCCGCACGCGTGCGTCGCGCGAACGCAGTTCCGCATGCGCGGCCGGCTCCGGCTGCGTATCCGGCACGTCGGGCAGCGTGTCGACGGGCTCCTCGCGCCGGCCGCGCAACCGGTCGTAGCACAGGTTCAGCACGACGCGATGCAGCCACGTGTCGAAGCGGGCTTCGCCTTCGCGCCAGCGCGGCGCCTGGTTCCAGATTCGCAAGAAGGTCTCCTGCGCGACGTCCTCGGCTTCGTTCCGGTCGCCGAGCATGCGCGTCGCCAATGCGAGCAGCCGCGGCAGCTTGCGCGCGACAAGCACGCGCACCGCCGACGCATCGCGCGCGCCGACGCGCGCGACGAGTTCCGCGTCCGGATCGCGGTCGCCGCGATCGTTCAACGCCGCCTGCTCCGTCGTGCGGCGCGCGGGCGCCGCCCTGTTACGGCAGGTATCCCCACCGCCCGGCTGAAGCTCATCGTCGTGCTCTCCTTGCATGCGTCGGGCCATCACCGGACGGCGCCATGCCGGCGGTTCCGACGGTTCGGCATCGCCGCGCGCGTCGCGCCCGGCATCGCACACGGTGTCGGCCGTGTCGGTTTCATCGACATCCGGTTCGTGCCGCATGTCGACCCTGTCTGCCAACCGCGCCACCGTCGGCCGGCGCGCTCAATATACGACGACCGGCGCGGGCCGGTAATACACCGGACGGGCCGGCACCACGACGCAGCCGGCCAGCACGATGGCTGCGGCCGCCAGTATCACGATGGTTCGAAAGGGCATCGCTTCGACTCATGATGTTGCATGAAAAATCCGCCGCGCCGGTCTCGCGTGCCGCGCGGCGGCGTGCACGTCAGGCCCAGTGGCCCGGTACCCAGCGCCAGGCCGGGCCGCGCGCGTCCCAATGCCCGGGCACCCAGTGGTAACCGACGCGCACGACCTGCCAGTGGCCCGGAATCCATACGTAGCGACCCTGCCGCCAGTGCCAGTGCCCCTGATCCCATACGTAACCCGCACGGGCCGCCGGCATCACTTCGACGCGCGGCGGCGGCGGTGCATAAGGCGCGACGATCACGGCCTGCGCGAATGCGGCGGACGTCGCGAGCGCAGCCATGCCTGCGGCGGCCAATCGCAATGAAACAGAAAGTTTCATGAAAGACTCCGAAATAACGGGCATCGACCGGTGGCGGTCGTTCATGCATTAAACGGAGCAGGCGGAAGAAATCCGTCGCGATACCGGCGAATAAATTTCGGGGGCCGCCGCGGCGTCGATGTCGACTGGCGGCGCGCGCCGCGCGATCGTACGTATCGGCCGCCATGCATGCGGGGTTGCGGTACTGTCACAACGCGGCAAAACTGCCCTTCGACAATGCAGGCGACCGGGACCCCGCTCGTTTCCGGCCCACGCCCCGGCCGTGCTTGCGCATGGCCGCGCGGTTCCCCTCGCGCCCCATCAAACGAATACACCGACCATGTCGAACCAGGACACTTTCCCTGACCAGCCGAACGAGCCGGCCGCCTCCGTGTCGCGTCGCGGCTTCCTGAAACTCGCCGGCGTCTCCAGCCTCGCCACTGCTGCCGGCGGGCTTGCGGCCGCCCGCGCCGCCGCGTCGAATCCGGACGGCACGCCCGAGCAAGTTCACCTGACGTGGGGCAACGACCCGACGTCCGAAGTCGTGATCTCGTGGGCGTCGCTCGCCCCGGCCGTCAATCCGCGCGCGCGCATCGTCGCCGACGGCGAGCCTGCGCGCACCGTGCACGGCGTCCAGCGCCTGTACACGGACGGCCTGAACGGCGAGACCGTATTCGCGTACCACGCGCGCGTGCACGGACTGAAGCCGGATACGCGCTACCGCTACGAGATCACGGCCGACAACGACAGCAACGCCGCGCAGCCGTTCTCCGCGAATTTCTCGACTGCGCCGCGCGGCCGGGCGCCGTTCCGTTTCACGAGCTACGGCGATCTCGCGACGCCGAACGGCGCGTGGGTGCTGTCGTCGCCGCAGAGCCGCTTCGCGGTGCAGGCCGTCGAACAGTTCCAGCCGCTGTTTCACCTGCTGAACGGCGACCTCTGCTATGCGAACCTGAACCCGGCGCACCAGCCCGAGGTGTGGCGCGATTTCGGCAACAACAACCAGACGTCGGCTGCGAACCGCCCGTGGATGCCGTGCCCCGGTAATCACGAGATCGAATTCAACAACGGTCCGCAGGGGCTCGACTCGTACCTCGCACGCTATACGCTGCCCGAGAACGGCACGCATTTCCCGGGCCGCTGGTACAGCTTCCGCGTGAGCTCCGTGCTGTTCGTGTCGCTCGACGCCGACGACGTCGTGTACCAGGATGCCGCCGCGTTCGTCGGCGGCCCGGCGCCGCTCGTGCCGGCCGCGAGCACCGGCCGCCCGCCGATCGAGCCCGGCACGTCGTTCTACGTGCGCGGCTACAGCAACGGCGAGCAGACGCGCTGGCTCGAACGCACGCTGCGTCACGCCGCGCACGACGACGACATCGACTGGATCGTCGTGCAGATGCATCAGGACGCGCTCAGTTCGTCGAAAACGGGCAACGGCTCCGACAAGGGCATTCGCGAAGCGTGGCTGCCGCTGTTCGACCGTTACGGCGTCGACCTCGTGCTGTGCGGCCACGATCACGACTACGAGCGCAGCTACCCGGTGCGCGGTTGCAATCACCGGGCGGGCGTCGATGCGAAAACCGGTGAAGTGGTCGAAACGCTGCAGCCGCGCCCGGTCGGCTCGAACGATCCGGATCGCACGAAGTTCGATACGAGCCACGGCACGATCCACCTGATCCTCGGCGGCGGCGGCACCAGCGCGCCGCTCGACGTGTACGGCGAAAACCCGTCGACCGGCTTTGCGCAGGCGAAGGTGTTCACGAAGCCGAACCGGCCGGTGCCGGGCACCGCGCCGAACACGTTCGTGCGTCAGCCGGCCGATGCGCTCGAGGATGCGATCTGGTCCGCGCGTCGCGATACGGGCACCGGCTACGGGATCGCGGTGTTCGACCACGATCCGGGCAAGCCGGGCGGCCAAACGACGATCACGATGCGCTACTACCACGCGCCGGGCGCCGACCAGCATCCGACCGCGCAGTACGAGCTGTTCGAGACGATCGAGTTGAGCAAGAAGCGGCGCGAGCGGTGATCGACGCATCGGGCGCCCGCTGCGACGAGCGCCCGATGCGCGGCCGTCGACGGCCGGAACGCGCGGCGCGGGTCAGACTGCCCGCGTCGCACTCCGGCCCATGCAGATGAGTTTCGAATACCGCATTTACACGCCATCTTCGGCCGCCCCATTCGACGCCGTCGCCAACGTGCTGCGGCAAGCGCATTGCGACATCGACGTCGATCCCCATGAACGGCGGCTTGAAATTCTCGATGCGGCCAGCGGCTCGCCGCTGATCGATCTGTCGATCGAAGCAGCCGTTTTCCGCCTTGTCACGACGCTGGGCCCGACGCGAAACGCGATGCTCGACGCGATCGGGCGTGCGCTGTCGGGAATCGACGCACCGTGGCGTATCGACGACGCGTGATCGGCTCGCGCGCCTGAGTCGATCGTGCACGCCAGTCCGGCTGCGTCGCTGCAACGGCCGCGTCCCCGTAAAATGCGCGTTTCCGGCGAAATCTTCCCTTTGTATCGCGGCACGCGCTGACGGCACGCGCGAGCCGAGCCGAATCATCCGAAATCGAACTGGCATGTTGAAACAGGCAGCAAGCATGAAACGCAAGAACAAGGCAACGCTCGTCGGGCTCGGCGCGGTGCTGTTATGGGCGTCGGTGGTCGCGCTCGTGCGCGGCGTCAGCGAAAGCCTCGGCGCGACCGGCGGCGCGGCGATGATCTATACGGTGGCGTCCGTGCTGCTGCTGTTCTCGATCGGCTTCCCCGACCTGAGCCGCTTCCCGAAAAGCTATCTGCTCTGGGGCGGGCTGCTGTTCGTGTCGTACGAGCTGTGCCTGGCGCTGTCGATCGGCTATGCGAGCAACGGTCGGCAAGCGATCGAAGTCGCGATGGTCAACTATCTGTGGCCGAGCCTTACGTTGGTCGCCGCCATCGTGTTCAACCGGCAGCGTGCGAACCTGCTGGTCGTGCCGGGCGTCCTGCTGTCGATGCTCGGCATCTGCTGGGTGCTCGGCGGCGACCAGGGGCTCGATCCCGCCGGCATGCTGCGCAACGTCGCGGACAATCCGCTGAGCTACGGCCTGGCATTGTTCGGCGCGCTGATCTGGGCTGCCTATTGCACGGTGACCGCGCGCATCGCCAACGGCAAGAACGGCGTCACGCCGTTCTTCATGCTGGTCGCCGCGGTGCTCTGGATCAAGTTCGCGATCGAAGGCGGCGGCGGCATGACGTTCAGTTTTCGCGCGATCGTGTATCTCGTGCTGGCGGCGTCGGCGCTCGGCTTCGGCTACGCAGCCTGGAACACCGGCATCATGCACGGCAACGTGACGGTCATCGTCGGCGCATCGTACTTCACGCCGGTGCTCGCCGCCGCCCTCGCCGCCACGCTGCTGCATGCGCCGCTGTCGATCGAATTCTGGCAAGGCGCATCGATGGTGTGCGGCGGCTCGATCCTGTGCTGGCTCGCGACGCGCAGCCGGCGTCGTGACGAGGCCGAGCCCGTGCCGATCGGTAAGGAAACCGAAGGTAACTGCCACGGATAACGATGCCCGGCGCCGTCGACGGAGGGCTCGAACGCAGCGGTCGGCCATGCCCCGAACTGCGGCCGCCGGGCTACCTCTGCGATTCCAGCGCGATCCGCACGGCCAGCCCGGCCAGCACCGTCCCCATCAACCAGCGCTGAACCGCCGCCCACAGCGGCCGCCCCGCGAGAAAGCCTGCGATCGAACCGGCCGCGCAGGCGATCAGCGCGTTGACGCTGACGCTCACCACGATCTGCACACAGCCGAGCGCCAGCGACTGCGCGAGCACGCTGCCGTGCCCCGGCACGATGAACTGCGGCAGCAACGACAGATACATCACCGCGATCTTCGGGTTCGCGAGGTTCGTGACGAAGCCCATCGTGAACAGCCTGACACGGCTGTCGTGCGGCAACTGCCGGACCTGGAACGCGGAGCGCCCGCCCGGCTTCAGCGCCTGCCACGCCAGGTACGCCAGATACAGCGCGCCGGCAAAGCGCAGCGCATCGTATGCGTACGGCACGGTCATCACCAGCGCGGTGATGCCCACTGCCGCACACACCATGTAGAACACGAATCCCAGTGCGACGCCGCCGAGCGATATCAGCCCGGCGCGGCGGCCCTGGCAGATCGAGCGCGAAACCAGATAAATCATGTTCGGTCCAGGCGTCAGCACCATGCCGAGCGACACGAGTCCGAACGCAAACAGGGTGGGCAAGGCCGGCACGGAACACTCCTTCATGGCAACGACAACGATGTCCGAACAATATATTGCATCTCAATCATCGTCGGCATGAATAAACCGCAAGTGCCCCATGAGCGTCGTGCATCGTGCCTACCGGTTGCTACCTGCTCTTTTTCGCGCGCGTCCGGGTCGTATTCCCAGCCTTCGCACGTTGCGCATCGACGAGCCGCACGAATTCGTCGGTGACCGCATTGCCGGCGGTATTCCACGCCAGTCGCACGGAGCGATGCAGCCGCGGCGACAATTCCAGCACACGGCCGCCAAACGGCGTGTACGTGAGCGTGATGCGCGGCACGATCGACACGCCCATGCCGGCCTCCGCCATCGACAGGATGGTGCGCATCTCGACGACGTTGAACGCCGCGCGAAGCGGCACGCCGCCGCGCGCGAAGTAATCCGTAATCACCGGCCCGCACCCCGCCTTCGAGAAGATAAACGGCGCCGCGGCCAACTGCCTGGCCGACACGCTCTTGCGGCCGGCGAACATGTCGTCGGCCGCTACCGCGACAAAATCCTCGTCGAGGAGCGGCAGGTTGTGCGCAAACGTCTTCGTGCCGGCCACCACGCCGACGTCGGCCGTCCCGTCGTCGATCCACCCTTCGACTTCGCTGTCCGTGCCTTCGAGCAGCACCGCCGACACGCCCTGGTGCATTTCCTTCAACGCCTCGAGCGCGGGAACGACGAACGCCAGCGACACGCTCGGCAGCGACGCGACCACCAGCTTCCCTTCAAGCTTGCCGCGCGACAGGCCGAACTGCTGGCGCAGCATCTGCGCTTCCCGCACCACGCTCTGGACATACGGCCACAGGCGTTCGCCGGCCGCCGTCAGGACGACCGGCTGCCGGTCGCGCCAGAGCAGCTTGACCTGCGTGATGTCTTCCAGCTCCGTCAGCGCATGGCTGATCGCGGATTGACTGCGGCTGAGCCGGTCTGCCGCGGCCGTCAGCGAGCCGAGTTCGACCACGGCGGCCAGGGCCTGCAACTGCGCAAGCGTCATCGGGTTTCCTTGTTCGGGGGTATGTATGCCACGCATGAGGTGGCTAATCGACTTGAATTATATTGAACTGCCGGCGAGTGCCGGCATGGGGCTGGTTCGCCCGCTGCGGGACAAGATATCGCCCGGGATTTTCAGGATGATCGCCCTGCAGTTCGTGCTCATCGCAGCGTCGCGGATGATCTGGAAGTCGGGCGCATTTCGGCACGGCGGATCGTCTGCCGCCCGCACGGGCAGCGTGCACGCAATCAAGCCATCGATCGCGCATGCGTTCTGAAAGCTGCAACGCGTAGTATTCGCAGACCCGGCGTATCGCTCCGACCCGCTCCGACCGACAGCGCGGACGATACGCGACCGGCTTTGCTGCGCGTACGCTGATGCTGACGTCGGCGTTGCCACGTTTTCAAAGGCACGAAATGGAAACCTATGTGTTGCTGGGCTGCGGATTGGGCCTTGGCTTGTTGATCGCGATCTGGGGCATCTGGTCGCTCCGATGACGCGCACCGGCCCCGTCCGCGCGCAAGGATTCCGTAGGGAGACGGACGGGAAACCGTAGTGTCGGTGAACGGTTCCATTCGACTTGATTCGCAGTCCGATTCAGCCTGACATCGCCCGCCCGCCCCTGAACGGTCGGTCGCCGCTGCCGCCCGGCACGCGACATGTCCGGCACCGCGCCCTGCTCCATTCCCGAAGACGCGTTAGACTATTCGGATGGAACAATGCCGTTATTGCCAGAGAATCCGCGATGAATGGGATTGCCACGGCGACGAATGCCGCCGGGCAATCGCCAAGGCACTGCGCCGCCAGCGTGCGGGCCTGCCGATGGTGCCCGATCGCATCCGCAACGAGTTGCCGTCCGGCGCGCCGACCCAGCAGGTGATCGCGGTCCTGTCGCGCCAGCGTCTGCGCGCGCGTCGCGGCAACGAGGAACGCCGCGAGCGCAAGGAAATCGACGACGACGGGGTCTGATCCAGCCACCGTGCCGTCTCGCGATCCGTTGCACGTTGTTCGCCCCCTCCTTCCCGCAGGGCGTCCCCCGTGCGCGCATCCCTTCTGTTCACGCCCCCGCTGTCCCTTGCAATCCCGGCAACACCGCATGGGGACGGAAGACGTTTGTCTCGAAATTATTACCTCGAGCGCAACGATCTTTCACTCAAACCCACGTTTACCCTAGATCACGCGACGCCTACGATGTAATCAACCGCTTACGACATGGTGTCGAACGCGGAAAGCCAAATAAACATCGGAGGTCATCATGAAATCGCTCGTTTCCGCAGTCGCCGCCGCAGTCGCCCTGTCCGCCTCGTTCGGCGCATTCGCACAAAGCACCGTGACGCGCGCCCAGGTGCGCGAGGAACTGGTCCAGCTCGAAAACGCCGGCTACAAGCCCAGCCAGTCGAGCCCGCATTACCCCGCCGACATCCAGGCTGCGCAAGCCCGCGTGCACGGCGTCGACAACAGCGGCTCCGGCTCGCAACCGGCCGCGACCGCCGAGAGCGGCGCACCGGTCGTCCGCGCGCAGAACCCGCGCGACTCGGTCTACTTCGGCCACTAAGTCTGCCGCTGCACGCCCCGCGCGTGCGGCCCGCAGATGCAACGAGCCCGTCCCGCGTCGGGCTCGTTGCGTTTCGGCCCGCCGTCAGCGAGTGCCGTCCGAGGCGACGCGACCGGTTTGGTCCGGCGTACCGCCGCGGACCAGATCCTGATAGCGCACGCACACGCACTGCGCGGACGCCTTCGCCGCATACATCGCCGCATCCGCCTTGACGAGCAACTCCTCGGCCGACGCGCCATCCGCCGGAAACTCGCTGACGCCGATGCTCGCGCCGACGGCCATGCGCCCTTCGTCGAACTCGAGTTCCTCGGCCATCACGATCTGGATGCGCGACGCGACATCGCCGATCACCGCGGGTGAACTCACGTCCGAAATCAGCACGATGAATTCGTCGCCGCCGAGCCGTGCCGCCATGTCGCCGGCGCGCAGCACCTGGCTCAGCCGCTTCGCGACCGCGACGAGCGTGCGGTCGCCCGCCGAGTGTCCGTGCTGGTCATTGATCTGCTTGAAGCGGTCGAGATCGACGAACATCACCGCCAACCCCTCGCGCACCGCGGCCGCATGCCGGATCGCGGCCTCGAGATGCTCCATGAACAGCAGGCGGTTCGGCAGGCCGGTCAGCGGGTCGTGACCGGCGAGGTGCGTCAGTTCCAGCTGCTTCGCGCGCAGCATCGCCATCTGCGTGCGGATCTCCACGCGCATGCTGTCGAAACAGCGCGCGAGCACGCCGATCTCGTCGGCCCGCGCGACCGGCAGCCGTTCGGCGGCCGGGTCGTCGAACACGTGTGTCGCGGCGCGCGCGAGGGTCTGCAACGGCCGCGTGATCGCACGCGCGAACAGGATCGCGAGAATCACCGCCAGCACGCTCGATACGAGCACCATCCTGACGATTCGTTCGCCCAGCATGCCGGCCGGCGCGAGCACGTCGGCCAGCGGGCGCGCCATCCCGAGCACGACGAAGCGGTTGCCCTCGTCCTGCCCGAACGGCGTGCGCACGAACGCGAACATCTGGCCCGGTGCTTCGTCGGGCTGCGCGAGTCCATTGAGCGTCACGTTCGTGCGCGCGCTGTCGAACAGCGCGCGCGTGACGGCAAAGCGGTCCTGCATCAGGACGCGCCGGCCGCGATCGAAGCCGAACGTCTGCGCCGGATCGGGATGCACGAGAAAATCGCCCCACTCGTTCGCGAGATAGACCGCATAGTCGTCCGGAAGATCGCGTTCGAGCCGGTCTAACACGCGCGACAGCTCGACGTCGACGACGAGCGCGCCGACCGTCTGGCCGGCCGCGTCGACCACCGGCGTGCCCACGCGCAGGATCGGCAGCCCTTCCGCCGCATGCGATCCCGTCTCGTGATTGACCACGATCGGCGACAGATAGATATGGCCGGGCGCCGTCGCGAGCGTATCGAATACATAGGAGAACTGCCCTTTCTCCTGGAACGCGCTTTCGGGCAGCACGACGATGCCGCGCGCATCGCGATCGAGGCGAATGCGTTCGATCCCGAAATGCCCGCTCGCGATCAGGCGAATCTGCAGGTATTCCGCATGATTGCGCATGAAGCTGTAGTACACCTGCTCGAGCCGCATGCGTCGCGCGGCGTCCGGGTTGTCGCCGCCGGCGACGGACGCGGACGACGGCAACTGCGCGAGCACGAGCGCATCGTCGGCCACGTCGGCAAGCGCGGTGGTGAAGCGCTGCCCGAGCAATTGCGTCGACATCAGCAGGCTGTGCTGCGCTTCCTGCACGAGCATCGCGCGGTTGGCGCGATACGCGTAGTAGCCGGTCGTGCCGGCCGCGATCACGCCGATGCACGCGAACAGCACCGACAGCTTCGACGTGAGGCCGAGCCGGATCATTTTCCGAATCGCTCCGGCCGGTCGCCCGACACGATGCGGCTCCACAGCGATTCGCGGCGCGCGATGTCCTCCACGGGCTGAAGCCACACGAGATGCTGGTGTCCGGTATCCAGGCCGCGCGGCGGCTCGAGCGTGTTCGCGAGCCCCTGACGCTCGGTCAGCAGCGCGCCGATCGCCGGTTCGAGCATGTAGTTGATCCACGCGAAGGCAAGCTCGGGACGTTGCGCGCCGCGCGTGACGGCCCAGCAGTCGAGCCACGCGAGCGCGCCTTCGTCCGGGATCACGTACCCGACGTCCGCGCCGGCGCGACGCAACTGCTCCACCTGCTGCGTGCCGTAGTTGCCGAACATCAGCGCCGCGCGATGCTGGACGAACAGCGCGGTCGCTTCTTCGGGAAGCGTGTAGTACGTCAGCAGGTTGCGGCGCAGGTCGATCAGCTTGCGGGCCACGGCAAGCGTCTGCGCGGGCGACAGGCGGAACGGATCGGAATAGCCGAGCGCCAGCGCCGTGAACGAGAAGTTGTGCTGCGCGCTGTTGAAGTCGAGCACCTTGCCGCGATAGCGAGGATTCCACAGCTCGCGCATCGAGCGCGGCGCGGCCGGCACCTGCTTGCGATCGTAGATCAGCCCCATCGACGAATACGTGAACGGGATCGCGTAGGACGCGCCGTCCTGCACGAGGCCGCCGATCGTCGCGAGCTGCTGGAAATTCGGCAACTGCCGCCGCCGGTTCGCGATGCGCGACAGGTCGATCGGCGCAAGCAGGTGTTCATGCGCATAGCGCTGGATCTCGGCCGTGTTCGCGGCCAGCACGTCGTACGGCGGCGGCGACGCGCTGTGCAACCGCGTCCACAGCGCTTCGTCGGAATCGACCAGCGTCACCTCGACACGCACATGAAACTGCGCCTCGAATGCGCTGACGATATCGCTGTCCGCATAACCGGGCCAGGCCAGCACGCGCAGCACGTTGTCGTTGACGGTTTCGGGAGAGGCCGCGACGGCCGGCGGAACGGGCGCCAGTAAGCCAAGCGTCAGCATGACAAGCAGCGTGCGCACGGCGCCGCGGGCGCGCGCGCGTGCACCGATTCCCCTGATCAATCGCACCCCGCGTGAATCGCCCGGCTGCATTCGACTGTCCTTTTTCGAGTCGATGCGATATCCCGCAACGAGACCATAAAACGCAGGGTCACGCAATCGGAACAAGCCGCACGTCGCGCATATTCGCGGGCCTCACGGCTGAATGCGACCCAATTACACGAGCCCGCGTCGGGCCGCGAACACACGAACACGCGAATACGCGGAGACGCGAATACGAACGTCAGCGCCAGGCCTGCGTGAATTCGGCGATCACGCGCGACAGGTGGGCGCGCATCGCGTCGCGCGCACCGGCCGCGTCGCGCGCCATGATCGCCGCGAAGATCCGCTGGTGATCCTCCTGCGACGCCTCGCGCAGCGCGGGCGAGTGAAAGTGCTCCTCGATCTTGTCCCACAGCGGATCGGCGCGCGCGCAATCCCACATCGCCGTGACCATGTGCAGCAGCACCGTGTTGCCGGTCGATTCCGCGATGCGCAGGTGGAATTGGCGATCGGCCGCGTCGTATGCGGCCTTGTCGTTCATCTGTTCGCGCATCGTCGTCAGCGAGAAAAACAGGCGGTCGAGATCGCCATCCTTGCGCTCGGTCGCCGCGAGCGCCGCGACTTCCGCCTCGATCAGCCCGCGCGCGCGCAGCGTCTCGATCGGCCCGGGGCCGCGCGGTACTTCGAACGTGACCGGCCGCGCGGCGTCGGCCGCCGACACGTAGATGCCCGAGCCGATCCGCACCTCGACGACCCCCTGCACCTCGAGCGCGATGATCGCCTCGCGCACTTGCGTACGGCTCACGCCGAACTGGTCGGCCAGACTGCGCTCCGACGGCAGCCGCGCGCCGGCTTCGAACGCGCCGGCGGCCACCATCGCGTGAATCTGCCGCGCAAGGCCGATATAGGAGCGGTCCGCGGCATCGGTGTCGCGGCTGGCGGGCAGGCTGGAAAGGTCGGTCATCGAAAGGCTCGCAACAGGCTGGCCGGCGCCGCTGCGGCGTCGGATCGACAAAATGGTACACCAATTTGGCTGCGCCGCCGGTTCGACCGATCGGCCAGCCTATGCCTGCCACTTCCAGAAATGCATCACGCGTGATCGCTTGCCTGACAACTGGTAAACCACTATCCCACGCAACTGGCATACCAATCATAATCCGCACACCGACGACGGCCCGGCACGCCGCCGCCCCGCTCGTCCGACGCATGAACCGACAGCCAGGAGCCTTTCCAGTGAAGATGTCTTTCCGTTGGTACGGCGAGTCCGATCCGGTCTCGCTGCAATACATCCGCCAGATCCCCGGCGTCACGCATATCGTGTCCGCGATCTACGACGAACCCGTGGGCGAGGTGTGGCCCGCGCACAAGATCGACGCGCTGAAGGCGACGATCGAGCGCGCCGGCCTGCGGTTCGACGTCGTCGAATCGGTGCCGGTGCACGAGGACATCAAGCTCGGCAAGCCAACCCGCGACCGCCTGATCGACCACTACCGGCAGACGATCCGCCATCTCGGCGCGGCCGGCATCCGCGTCGTCTGCTACAACTTCATGCCCGTGTTCGACTGGACCCGCACCGAGCTGTCGAAGACGCTCGACGACGGCTCGACCTGCCTCGCGTTCAGCACCGACGCGGTCGACCGGATCGATCCGAACGACGGCATCGCGCTGCCCGGCTGGGATTCGAGCTACCGGCCCGAACAGTTGCAGGCGCTGCTCGCCGACTACCGCGACGTCGACGAGAACGCGCTGTGGGCCAATCTCGAATACTTCCTGAAGGCGATCATTCCGGTCGCCGAGGAAGCCGGCGTGAAGATGGCGATCCATCCCGACGATCCGCCGCGCCCGATCTTCGGGCTGCCGCGCATCGTGAAGAACCGCGACGATCTCGCGCGGATCGTGCGCATCGTCGACTCGCCCGCGAACGGGCTGACGCTGTGCTCGGGCTCGCTCGGCGCGGGCCCCGAGAACGACGTCGAAGCGCTCGTGCGCGAGTTCGGCGCGATGGGCCGCATCCATTTCGCGCACATCCGCAACGTGAAGGTCGACGCGAACGGCGATTTCGAGGAAACCGCGCATCTGTCGAGCTGCGGCTCGCTCGACATCGCCGCGATCGTGAAGGCGTACCACGACACCGGCTTCACCGGCTACGTGCGCCCCGACCACGGCCGCATGATCTGGGGCGAGACGGGCAAGCCCGGCTACGGCCTCTACGACCGCGCGCTCGGCGCCGTCTACCTGAACGGCCTGTGGGAAGCGCTGGCGAAGTTCGACCGCACCCCGCAAGCGTCGCGGTAATCCGCCCTTCGAGGCGGCCGGCGCAGCGGATCGCCGGTCGCCCGCCACGACATTCCGCGCGGAGACACCGCCATGCCACGCATTCGATGGGCCATGATCCTGATGTGCTTCCTGGCCAACGTCATCAACTTCATCGATCGCGCGAACCTCGCGATCGCGGCGCCCAGCATCCGTGCCGACCTCGGGCTCGACGCGGTCGGCATGGGGCTCGTGCTGAGCGCGTTCTTCTGGACCTATGCGTTCCTGCAATTACCGGCCGGCTGGTTCATCGACAAGGTCGGCGTACGCGTGAGCCTCGCGCTGGCCGTCGGCTGGTGGTCGGTGTTCACCGTCGCGACGGGCGCCGCGCGCGGCCTCGCGCAACTCGTCGGCGTGCGGCTGATGCTCGGCGTCGGCGAAGCGGCCGCGATCCCGTCGTTCGCGAAGGTCGCGTTCAACTGGTTCCCGCGCAGCGAGCGCGGCCTGGCCAGCAGCATCTTCGACAGCGGCTCGCGCGTCGGCTCCGCGCTGTCGCTGCCGCTCGTCGCGTGGCTGATCTCGCTCGTCGGCTGGCGCGGGTCGTTCGTGATCACGGGCGGCATCGGCATCGTCTGGGCGCTCGCGTGGTGGTTCGTCTATCGCGACCCGGAACGCTATCGCGCGATCGCGCCGGACGCCGTCGATGCGCTGCTCGCGCAACGCGGCGCACCGACGGTTGCGGCCGCAACCGACGGCCCGAAGGTGTCGTGGCTGGACCTGTTCCGCTATCGCACCGTGTGGGGGATGATGATCGGCCTGTTCTGCCTGAACTTCGCGATCTACTTCTTCATCACGTGGTTCCCGAGCTACCTGCTGCAGTCGCGCGGCTTCTCGCTCGCGTCGCTCGGCACGTGGGGCATGCTGCCCGCGCTGCTCGCGATTCCCGGCGGCTGGCTCGGCGGCTACGTGTCGGACAGCCTGTTCCGCCGTGGCTGGAGCGCCACCGCCGCGCGCAAGACCTGTCTCGTGCTCGGCATGCTGCTGTCGTCGTCGATCGCGCTGTCCGCGTTCGTGGAAAACGTGTGGGCCTGCCTCGGCCTGTTCGCGCTCGCGTATGCCAGCCTGTCGTTCGCCGGCGCCAACGTGTGGACGCTGGTCGGCGAAGTCGCGCCGACGCCCGCGCACGTCGCCTCGCTCGGCGGCATCCAGAACTTCGCGGGCAATCTCGCGGGCATCTTCATCACGACCTTCACCGGCGTGATGCTGTCGCTCACGAAAGGCTCGTTCGTGGTGCCGCTCGCGGTGGCCGGCGCGCTGTGCGTGGTCGGTGCGCTGTCGTACCTGTTCGTGGTCGGCAAGGTCGAGCCGTTGCCGCCGCTGCGGCGCGGCAGCAGCGCACGGAATGTCGAACCGAACGCGGCCTGACGCAGCGGGACGGCGCGACCGAAACGCCCACGCTTTCCTTTTCGGGCCACGCATCGGACAATGAGCCGCGCCCGCCGGGCGCGGTGCCGCCCCGGCCCGCGCGCGGCGGCGGAGCGCCCCGCCCACGCCGATGAAACGCTACGAAACCCTCGCCCATACGATCGCCGACGACATCCGCAACGGCAACCTCGCGGTCGGTACACGTCTGCCGTCGCTGCGGCAGATCATCGCGCAACATGGCGTGAGCCAGTCGACGGTGTTTCGCGCGTATTACCTGCTCGAGCAGTGGGGGCTGATCCGCGCGCGCGAACGCTCGGGCTACTACGTCGCGCCGGGCGCGCAGCCGGCCACGAGCCCGGCGACGAAACGCCGGACGAGCCGCGCGGGTGCAACGCGCAAGGTCGACATCAGCAACCTCGTGTTCTCCGTGCTCGATGCGGCCACGCAGCCCGGCATCGTGCCGCTCGGTTCCGCGTTCCCGGCGCCGCAGCTGTTTCCGCTGCCGCGCCTGGCGAAGTCGCTCGCGCAGGCCACGCGACTCGTGAGCCCGTGGAGCACGGTGGTCGACCTGCCACCCGGCAACGAAGCGCTGCGTCAGCAGATCGCGCGGCGCTATCTCGCCACCGGCATCTCGCAACCGATCGACGAAATCGTCGTCACGAACGGCGCACTCGAAGCGCTGAACCTGTGCCTGATGGCGGTGACGCGGCCCGGCGACGTCGTCGCCGTCGAAGCACCGGGCTTCTATGCGGCGCTGCAGGCGATCGAGCGGCTCGACCTGCGCGCGGTCGAGATTCCCGTCGATCCGCGCACCGGCCTCGATCTTGATGCGCTCGCGAACGCGCTCGACCGGCACGCCATCCGCGCGTGCTGGTTCATGACCAATTTCCAGAATCCGACCGGCGTCACGCTGACCGCCGAAAAGAAGCGCGCGCTCGTCGAATTGCTCGCGGCGCGCAACGTGCCGCTGATCGAGGACGACGTGTACGGCGAACTGCATTTCGGCCCGGACTACCCGCTGCCCGCGCGCGCGTTCGACCGTCACGGCCTCGTGATGCACTGCAGTTCGTTCTCGAAAACGCTCGCGCCCGGCTACCGGATCGGCTGGGCCGCCGCCGGCCGGTTCGCGGAGAAGGTGCAGCGGCTCAAGCTGATGACGACGCTGTCGGCCAGCATTCCCGCGCAGGCCGGCATCGCGAACTATCTCGAGCACGGCGGCTACGACCGGCACCTGCGCAAGCTGCGCGGCGCGCTGCACGCGCAGCTCGACCGGATGGACGACGCGCTGCGGCGCTGGCTGCCGGCCGGCGTCGAATGGGTGCGGCCCGACGGCGGGTATTTCCTGTGGCTCGCGTTTCCCGATGCGATCGACGCGATGGAACTGCATCGCGAGGCGATCGAACGCGGCATCAGCTTCGCGCCGGGGCCGCTGTTTTCGGCCGCGCACGGCTTCGAGCGCTGCGTGCGCGTGAACTTCGGCCATCCGTGGAGCCGCGACATCGAGCGCGCGATCCGCGTGCTCGGCGAACTGGTCGCGCAGCCGTCGGTCCGCAAGGCAGGCTGATCGCGTCCTGGGCGAGCGCACCGCGCCGTGCTGCGTGCGTCACGGTCATGCAGCCGCTCCGCGTGCGGGTTACATTGCAGGTCCTCCCGCCCTTTCCCGATTGCCCATGAGCCCATTGCCCTACCTCGATCACGATGCGCTGCTGACATTGACGGCCGAAGCGGCGCACGTCACGCAGCCGTGCACGTGCACGAAGACCTCGCTCGCCGGCTGGACCACGCTGCCGCTGTCGCTGCCGGACACGCAACTGATCGAAGTGGCCACGCTCGCGCCGCCGGGCGAACCCGAGCCGACCTACGCGGAATATCATCCGGCCGGCACGCGCTATGCATCGGACGACGCGCCGATCGCGCCGCGCCATTTCCCGTACAACCGCTGCACCGTCAGCCGCTGCAGTACGTGCGGCCGCCTGTTCCTGCGCTACCAGGAAGGCGGCGGCTACTTCATCGACCAGCGCATCCGCGCGCTCGATCCGGCGCTCGTCATCGACGCGTGATCGCGCAACGCACGGGGTTTTCGAGCGCGGTGCTCGGCGACGACACCGATCTCGCGGCCGCGCGGCGGCAGCTCGTTCGGTTTCCGGGCTTCCATCAGCGCGACGCGGGAACGACCCTGCCGCCGCAAGACGCCGCAGCGCAGCCCGGAAAATGAAACGGGCGGCTCGCTGGCCGCCCGTACGATGAACCGGAAGCAAACCGGCCGGCGCCCGCCATCATGCGGGCGCCCCCGGCATTCAGCGCGCCGCCACCGGCTTGCCGAACCCGCCGAGGATCTTCTTCTCGAGCGCGATGTAATCGCGGCCGAAGTGGTGATCGCCCTGCGTCTTGATCACGTCGGCGCCCGTGTTCGCGAGCGCCGGGCACATCGTGTCCGTCTCTTCCGCGCCATAGAAGCACTGCACGAGCGTCGGCGGCACCTTCGCGATTTCCGGCGCGACCTTCAGCGCCTTGTCGCTCGCGGGCATCCCAAGCCAGCCCGTCACGCGGATCTGGAAATCGGCCGACGGCGCGAAGCCGAGCAGCGACATCACCGCGACCTTGTCGCGCAGGTCGGCCGGCAGCCGGTTGTACGCGAACGGCATCACGTCGGCGCCGAACGAGTAGCCGACCAGCGCCACGCGGCTCGCATGCCAGCGCGCCATGTAGGTGCGCATCACGCGGGCCAGGTCGCGGCTCACCTGGGCGGGCGGCTTCTCGCTCCAGAAATAACGCAGGCTGTCGATGCCGACCACCGACACGCCGTCGCGCTGCAGCGCCTCGGCGATCGTCTTGTCGAGATCGCGCCAGCCGCCGTCGCCCGAGATCACGATCGCGAGCCGGTCGCTGCCGCCCTTGGCCGGCAGCTCGACGAGCGGCAGGTCGGACACGTCGAGCTCGTCGCTGCTGCCGCTGGTGTCGCGCAGGTGCGACGTGACGAGCGACACGAGCTTCGCGGTGTCGCCCGCGGCCGCCGTCTCGACGAAGCCCGGCATCGCGCGGCGCACGATCGTCGGATCGGGCGGGCACGGCTTGAAGCGCGGATCGAGCTTCGCGGCCGGACCGACCGCGACGACGCCGGCGATCGTGTTCTCCGGCGCCATCGCGAGAATCTGCTTCGCGATCGCGCCGCCCTGGCCCACGCCCGCGACGATCGGCGTGAAATAGCGCGACGACTGCGCGAGACGTTCGAGCTGATGGCTGACCGCCTCGGCGTCGCCGTCGAGGTGATGGCAGGTCTCCTGCTTCGCGGCGAGATTCGCCGCGTAACGCCCGGAATCGACGCCGACCGTCATCGCACCGGCTTTCGCGAGCGCGTCGGCCGCCTGCTGATCGGCGACATGCCAGCCGGCCTCACGCGAGAACAGCACGACGAAACCGCGCAGCGGCCCGCTCGGCTTGGTCACGGTCACGGGCCCGTAGCGGCCGCCGGACACGGTTTCGGCTTTCACGTCGGCCGGCTGCGCGGCGCACGCGGCGCCGGCCAGCATCATTCCCGCGCAGGCGGCTGCCGCCCGCGCGCTTACCTTCTTCAACATCATGAACGCCGACCTCCAGCCAGCAATGACAGATCCGCCAGCGTGACGAACACGCCGACCGAGCCCGAGGCCGCGAGATAACGCGGCTCCCAGTGCGGTTCGAACTTGCTCTTGAAAGCGCGCAAGCCGCGGAAGTTGTAGAAGCGGCCGCCGAAGCGCCAGACCATCAGGCCGAGCCGGTGGAACGGCGACGGCATCTTCGCCGCCCCCATTCCCGAGAACGGCGCGATGCCCAGGCTCAGCTTGCGGAACCCCGCTTCCTTCAGATGCAGCGCGAGCTGCGTAAACAGATACTCCATCGCATACGGCGATGCGTCCGGCAGATGGCGCATCACGCCGACCGTCGCCTCGGTGTTGAGGTCGGTCGTCATGAACGTGACGAACGCGATCGGCTTGTCGGCCTGCCGCACCAGCATCACCGACTGCGTCGACAGATAGCCGTCGTGGAACGCGGCCACCGAGAAACTTTTCTCGCGCGCATCGCGGCTGTCGAGCCAGCCGTCGGAGATGTCGCGCAGCGCCGGCAGCGCGGCGGGCACGTCGCCCGGCGCGATCACCTCGACCGTCAGCGCATCCTTGTCGCCGCGACGCAGCGCGTAGCGCAGGTGCGAACGGTTCGAACCCTTCAGGTCGAACTGGTCGAGCGCGATATGCGCTTCCTCGCCGAGCTTCATCAGCGTGAGCCCCGCGTCGAGATACAGCGGCAACGCGTTCGCGCGCACCTGGTAGAACGCCGCGCGGCCGCTGTGCGCGTGCGCAAGCGCGATGAACTTGCTGATCAGCGCCGGCCACTCTTCACGCGGCCCGACCGGGTCGTGCAGCGCGGCCCACGTGCGGCCGTTCTTCGCGTACATCAGGAACGCACGGCGCGATTCGGAAAACAGGAACGACTTGTCGCCCATCAGCGCGAGGCCCGCGTCGCTGCATTCCTGCGCGCGGATGATCTGCTCCGCGTCGATGAGGTCCTGCTGCGCGGGCTTCACGAAACGACCGGGCGCCGGGCGCAGCAATTGCCACAGCGCGAACAGCGCGACGAATACGCCGGCGGCGAGCGTCGCGCGCAGCGCTCGCGGCGCGCGCGCATCGAACGAGAAATGCGACCACAGATCGCGCGTGTAAGGCACGTCGCGGAACGCGAAGAACAGCACCCACACGGCCAGCATCAGCACCATCGCCACCGACACGAACCAGCTCACGGTAAAGCGCTCGGCAAGCAGCGACGAATGACGGTTGAACCGGCGGCGGCTGACGAGCAGCAGCACGAGCAGCGTGCCGAGCACGCCTGCCTCGACGAATGCGAGGCCCTTGGCCAGCGACAGCGCGAGGCTCGCGAGCGTCAAGGCGAACGTCATCCACCACGCGCCGTCGAGCCGGCGCAGCAGCCCGCGCGCGACGAACAGCAGCGCGACGCCGAGCACGCTGCAGATCACCTGCGAGCCTTCGAGCACCCACAGCGGCACGATGTGGCGCAGGATCGCGATCCGGTGCCAGAACGCGGGCGTCGCACTCGAGATCACCAGCATCCCGCCGACCGCGAAGGTCACGAGGCTCAGGAACACCGGCGCCAGTTGCGACACGCGCACGGCCTGCCGCGTCACGAGCCGGCGCCGCAGCGCGCGGCCCTCGAAGCCGGCCAGCAGGCCGGCCGACAGCACGAGCGGCACGCCGAAATAGATCGCGCGATACGCGATCAGCGCGGCGACCATCGCGTGCGCGGGCACTTCGCGGCCCAGCGTGAAGACCATCGCCGCTTCGAACACGCCGATCCCGCCCGGCGTATGGCCGATCATCCCGAGCAGCAACGCGGCTGCATAAACGGTGATGAAGGTCGGGAAGCCGACGGGAGCCGCCGGCAGCAACACCCACAGCGTCAGGCCCGCGGCAACGACGTCGAGCACCGCATAGACGACCTGTGCAACGAGATCGCGCCGCGCCGGCACGTCGAACGACAGCCATTTGAAGCGCGTGACGACCGGGCGCGCGGTGTTGCCGCACAGCACGACCAGCGCGGCGAGCGCGACGAGCAGTGCCGCGCCCGTCCACGTGAGCACGCCGGGCGCGACGTGCAGCATCGCGGCGAGCGCCTCCGGCACGCAGACCATGCCGACCGCCGTCATCAACACCATCGCGAGCGCCAGCGTGCCGCTCGTGAACACCGTCATCCGGCCGATCTGGGCGGGCGTGACGCCCGACACGCCGTACACGCGAGCACGCACCGCGCCGCCCGTCAGCGCGCCGAAGCCGGTCGCGTTGCCGAGCGCGGAACCGGCAATCGCGCCGATCCACAGCGCGACGCGCGGCACCCTGGCCGCGACATAACGCAGGCCGACCGCATCGCGGGCGACGAGCGCGAGATAGCTGAGGGCCGTCGCGGCCAGCGACGCGCCCCACTCGCCGACGGACATGTGACGCAACTGGCGAATCACCGACCGATAGTCGACGGATTCCGACAGATGCTGGAAAACCACGATCAGCAGCAGGCCGATGCCGAGCGCGAGCAGCGGCGACAGTACGCGCTCGTTGCGGATCAGCGCCCGGGCACGGACGATCACCGCCTCGGCACGGCCGGGCGAACCAGGGTGGCGGGAAGACATAACGTGTTCAGTGGTGGTGCATAGCGTGTCGCGGCGCGGGCTGGCCGGGCGGCGACGTATCTGGTTGTTCTGCATGGGCGGCCGGCCGAAGACGGACTCGAGGCGCCTGGATCAGAACTTACGAGTATACGGAACTTATATTACAGAATCTTTCACGTCGCCTTTGTGCGGATTTGTGGTTTCTCGCGCATCAAAAACGCATAAAGAAACAGGGCGTCCCACGAACGCAAGGTGCGCATCATACCGGGAACCGGGGCGTTTTTTTCATCGGATGAATGACTTGTGATGCATTTGGGCGGAATTTGCCGCGCCGGGCCCGGCGGGCGAGGACGAAAACGCGACGGCGCGGCGCATTTCGGAATGGCCGCGAGTTGATTCGGCGCGTTCATTCCGGCGCGCCACCGGTACGGAAATACGCCACTACGCGTCACTTCGCCCGTTCATGCTCCCCCAAACCGATCGCCTTGTAGTCGTAATTCGGATAGAACTCTGTCCGGTACGCGCCCCACGCCGTATCCTCGAGCACGCGATTGACCTCGCGCAGCCGCGACGCCGGCAGTCGCAGCACGACGATCTGCCCGATCCCCATCGTCACGGTCCAGCTCACGACCTCGACGCCCGGCGGCGGAAACGCCTTGTAGAAACCCTGCTTCGCGAGTTGCGCGTTCAGCTCGGCGAGCGGGCGGGACTGGTCGTGTTTCAGGAAAACCGTCAGCAGTATCGCGTTGTCGGGAGTCGCCGCCGCCGAGCCGGCCGGCACGGTCGACGTCGACGTCTGGCCGACGGCGGGCGCGCTACCGATCGCGACAGCACCCAGCGCCGTGGCAATCAAAAGGGTTCGAATCGGGAAATACGGGAATGCCGTCATCACGCAACTCCATGGCTTCGTGGCTGGAGCCGCCATCATGCACCGCCCAATCCATTGCTGCAGTGACCCGAGCCGATGCGATTACGCGACGTCCGCGCCCGCGCCTTCGCGCTCGCGCAGCACGTCGATGAACGCGCGCAGCTTGGCCGGCACGTGCTTGCGGTTCACGTAATACAGCCACATCGGCGGCAGGGTCCGGCACGCGCCGGGCAGCACTTCGACGAGCGTGCCGTCGTGCAGATCCTGCTCGATCCGCTCGCGCACGAACGCGAACGCGATGCCGACACCGACGCGCGCTGCGTCGATCACCGCATCGTCGTCGTTCGTCACGAACACGCCGTCCGGATCGAGATCGACGTCGCGGCGCCCGTCGTGCAGCAGCCATTTATGCAGGCGTCCGCTCTCCGCAAACCGGAAACGGATGCACGCATGCCGCCCGAGCGCGGCGATCGACTCGGGCGTGCCGTGCCGCGCAAGATAGGCCGGCGACGCGACCAGCGCACACGTCAGCGCCGGCGCGATCCGCACGCCGATCATGCCAGGCTGCAATCGGTCGGCCAGGCGAATCCCCGCGTCGAAGCCATCCTTCGCGATGTCGACGAGTTCGTTGTCGTAGCGGATTTCGAGCCGGACTTTCGGATAGCGCTCGCGGAACGTGGCGAGCACCGGCGCGATCACGAGCAAGCGCGCGAGCGGCAGCGCGGTCACGCGCAGCAGCCCGTTCGGCTCGCTGCGCGCATCCTTCAGTTCGTCGCGTGCCTGCATGACCTGCCGGTAAGCGGGTTCGGTCTGCCGCCAGTAGCGCTGGCCGGCCTCGGTGAGGCTCACGCCGCGCGTGCTGCGGTTGAACAGCTTCACGTTGAGTTCGCCCTCGAGTTGCCCGATCGCCAGGCTAACGGCCGCCGGCGTCAGGCCCAGCGCGGCCGCGGCCCGCGTGAAGTTGCCGGCCGTCGCGACGGTCATGAACACGTGCAGCCCGGCCATCGGATCGCGTCTGCTCATCGTCTGTCCATCATTAAAAAAACTTGAAACTGCTTCGAGCGGAATGCGGATTCTCCCATATACCGCAACTGCCTACACTGGCGCTGTCGTCCCCTCGGAGCCTCGCATGAACCCGCTCACCGCCGCACTCCCGCTGCCGCTCGCCGTCGCCCGCCGCACGGTCGACGCGGCGCTCGCGCAGGCCGCATCGCTGCAAGTGGCCGGCGTCGCGATCGCCGTCGTCGATGCCGGCGCGAACCTGCTCGCGTTCGTGCGTACCGACGACTGTTTTCTCGGCGCGATCGATCTCGCGCAGCGCAAGGCGCTGACGGCGGTGCGCTTTCGCGCGTCGACCGGTGCGCTCGGCGCGATGTCGGGCGACGGTCCGCTGCGCGGCATCGAACACAGTCACGGCGGGCTCGTCACGTTCGGCGGCGGCGAGCCGCTCGTCGACGGCGACGGGCGCTGCGTCGGCGCGATCGGCGTCTCGGGCGGCAGCGTCGACGAAGACACCGCGATCGCGCGGCACTGCCGCGACCTTTTTCAGGCAACCCTTCACTCCACAAGGTAAGCACATGACACGGAAACGCATCCTCATCACCGGCGCGGGCACCGGCTTCGGCCGCGAAGTCGCGCTGCGGCTCGCCGAACGCGGCCACGACGTGACGGCCGGCGTACGCACGGCCGTCGAGATCGACGCACTGACGGACGCCGCCGCGCAGCGCGGCACCGCGTTGCGCGCGGTGAAGCTCGACGTCACGTCGGCCTACGATCGCGCGCGCGCCGCCGAACTCGACGTCGACGTGCTCGTGAACAACGCAGGCGTCGGCGAAGCCGGCGCGCTCGTCGACCTGCCGGTCGAGATCGTCCGCGAGCTGTTCGACGTGAACGTGTTCGGGCCGCTCGAACTCACGCAGCAGATCGCACGCGGGATGCTCGCGCGCAAGCACGGCAAGATCGTGTTCGTGTCGTCGATCGCGGGGTTGATCACGGGGCCGTTCACCGGCGCGTACTGCGCGTCGAAGCACGCAATCGAATCGGTGGCCGAGGCGATGCACGCGGAGCTGGCGCCGCACGGCATCCGCGTCGCGGTCGTGAACCCGGGCCCGTACCGCACCGGCTTCAACGACCGGATGATGGAAACGACGCGGCGCTGGCACGATCCGGCCGTGCATACCGTGACGCCCGAGCGGCTGGCGTTCCCGCTCGAACAGCACGACCCGGAGGAAATGATCGCGAAGATGGTCGACGTGATCGACAGCGACGGCGGCGCGTTCCGCAACCTGCTGCCGGCTTCATCGGAAGCGTTCGTGCGCACCGAGCAGGCGCGTGCGTGGGAGCGGCAACAGTAAGCCGGCGGCGAAGCGGCGGGCCAACGCAACGGCCCGCCGCTCACGCGATTCAGTACACGTCCCGCATGTAGCGCCGCGCCTTCGAAAGCCGCGCGACGTAGTCGTTCGCGGCTTCGTCCGACATGCCGCCGTGCCGGGCGACGATCGCCTTCAGCGCCGTATCGACGTCCTTGGCCATCCGCGCGGCGTCGCCGCACACGTAGAAGTGCGCGCCCTCTTCCAGCCACGCGAACAGCTCGGCGCCCTGCTCGCGCATCCGGTCCTGCACGTAGACCTTGTCGGCCTGGTCGCGCGAGAACGCGAGGTCGAGCCGCGTCAGGAAGCCGCTGTCGCGCATCTCGCTCAACTCGTCGCCGTAGTAGAAGTCGGTCTGCGCGTGCTGCTCGCCGAAGAACAGCCAGTTGCGCCCGCGCGCGCCGCGCGCCCGCCGCTCGTGCAGGAAGCCGCGGAACGGCGCGACGCCGGTGCCCGGGCCGACCATCACGATCGGCACGTCGCCGTTCACCGGCGGCCGGAAATGCGCGGACTTCTGCACGAACACGGGCACGCGGCCGTCGTCCGCGCGATCGGCGAGGAACGTCGACGCGACGCCTTTGCGCGCGCGCCGGCCATTGTGATAGCGCACGGCCGACACGGTCAGGTGAATCTCGCCCTCGTGCGCGCTCGGGCTCGACGCGATCGAATAGAGGCGCGGCTGCATGCGCTTGAGCATGCCGACCAGTTCCGCGCCCGACAGCTCGACCGGGTATTCGTGCAGCACGTCCGCCAGTTGCTGCCCCCACAGCCATTGCTTGAGGTCGCCCTTGCGATCTTCGCCAAGCAGCGACTTCAGCGCGCCGTTCGCGCTGCGCGACGCGATGAAGGCCAGCGTGTCGGGATGCGGGCGCGTGATGTCGAAATGGCGCGCGAGCGCATCGCCGAGCCGGATCTCGCCGACACCCGCGACCGACACGGGCGCATCGGCCTTCAGCGCGGTGACGGACAGCAGTTCGTCGACCAGTTCCGGGCAGTTGGTCGGCCATACGCCGAGCGCGTCGCCGGTTTCGTATTCGAGGTTCGCGCCCTGGGTCGACAGCGACACGTAGCGCGTGTCTTTCGCGGCGCCCGGCCGGTTCAGCCGCAGGTTCGCGACGAGCTTCGACGGCGCCGGATGCGCTTTCGTCGGCAACAGCCCCGACGGGCTCAATCCACCGGACGGCACCGCGTGCAGCGCGGCATCGGCCTCCTTGATGCGCGCGACGACGCGCTCGAGCCACTGATCGGCATCGTGCTGGAATTCGACGTCGCAATCGACGCGTGCGCACAGGCGCGCCGCGCCGAGTTCCGCGAGCCGTGCGTCGAGCCGGCGGCCGTGGCCGCAGAACTGGTCGTAGTTGCGGTCGCCGAACGCGAGCACCGCGAAATGCACGCCGTCGAGGCGCGCGGCGCTGCCGGCCTGCAACGCATCCCAGAATTCGCTGCCGTTGTCCGGCGCATCGCCGTCGCCGAACGTGCTCGTCATCAGCAGCACGTATTGCGCGCCGGCCAGCGACGCGACCGGATAGTCGGACATGCACGCGGTGCGGATCTCGAAGCCCGCGTTCATCAGCTTCGTCGCGTAATCCTCGGTCAACGATTCGATGTTGCCGGTCTGCGACGCCCACAACAACGTGACCT
>NZ_BCPO01000125.1:0-37623 GCF_016586105.1 Burkholderia sp. E168m15 | reverse complement strand
CGGTGTCGGTCAGCGGCGGCGGCGCGAGATCGGCGACGCCGAGCGCGGCCGCGAAAGTGTCGATGTCTGCCATGTCGGATTCCTGTGAAGCCGTGATCGGCGAGATCGCGGGCGCGGGCGGTGCATCGTCCGCGCGTGCGTCGGCGCGCGCCGTGTCGTCGTCGGTCGACGCGAACGCGTCCGTGTCGACCCGCGTCAGCGCGACCGCGCAGTATTTCAGTTCGGGTTGCTGCGATTCCGGGTCGATCGCGTCGTTCGTCACCGCGTTGATGCACAGGTCGTCGCCGTACACGTCGTTCCAGTGCATCGGCGCGAAGCAGTTGCCGCGCCGCACGCGGTCCGTCACGACGGCCGGCAGCACCGCGCGGCCGCGCGCCGAACGGATCTCGACGCTGTCCTTCGCGGCGATGCCCAGCGCGCTCGCATCGTCCGGGTGCAGTTCGACGAACGGGCGCGGGTTGAGCTTGTTCAGCATCGCGACCTTGCCCGTCTTCGTCATCGTGTGCCACTGATGCTGCAACCGCCCGGTGTTCAGCACGATCGGGAACGTGTCGTCGGGCAGCTCGGCCGGATCGACGTGCGGCCGCGCGAAAAAGCGCGCCTTGCCCGACGGCGTCGGGAACGCGATGCGCGGCGCGGCACCGTCGTCGGCTGCCGTACGCAGTGGCTGGCTCACGCCGTCGTTCAGGTAGCGGATCGGGTGCCGCTCGCGCGCGGCGCCCGGCGCGACCGGCCACTGCACGGGCCCGTCGCGCAGCGCCGCGTGGCTCGCGCCGCGCAGGTCGTAGCCGGTCGCCGGATTCGAGAAGCGCACGATCTCGTCGAACACGTCGGCCGCCGACGCATAGTCGAACGCGTCGCCGAACCCCATCGCACGCGCGACTTCCGCGACGATGCGCCAGTCGGGCAGCGCGTCGCCGGGTGGCGCGACCGCCGCGCGCATCAGCGTCATGTTGCGCTCGGAATTGATCATCACGCCGTCGCCTTCGGCCCACAGCGCGCCGGGCAACAGGATGTCGGCGTAGCGGTTGGTCTCGGTGTCGAGGAACGCGTCCTGCGCGATCACGAGTTCCGCCGCCTGCAGCCCGGCGATCACGTTGCGCCGGTTCGGCACGGTCGCGACCGGGTTCGTGCAGACGATCCAGCACGCCTTGATGTCGCCGGCCGCCATCCGCTCGAACAGGTCGACCGTGCCGTTGCCGGTGTCCTTGCGCAGCGTGCCGGCCGGCACGCGCCACAGGTTCTCGACGAAGCGGCGGTCGTCGTCGGACGCCACCGAGCGCTGACCCGGCAGCCCCGGCCCCATGTAGCCCATCTCGCGCCCGCCCATCGCGTTCGGCTGGCCGGTCAGCGAGAACGGCCCGCTGCCCGGGCGGCAGATCGCGCCGGTCGCGAGATGCAAGTTGCAGATCGCGTTGGTGTTCCATACGCCGTGCGTGCTCTGGTTGAGTCCCATCGTCCAGCAGCTCATCCATTCCTGCGCGTCGCCGATCCATTGCGCGGCCGTGCGGATGTCGGCTTCCGCGAGCCCCGTGATTTCAGCGACCCGCTCGGGCGTGTAATCGGCGAGAAACGCGGGCATCGCGTCCCAGCCTTCGGTGTACGCGGCGATGAACGCGGCGTCGGTGCGGCCGTTCGCATGCAGCAGGTGCAGCAGCCCGTTGGCCAGCGCGAGATCGGTGCCCGGCCGGATCTGCAGGAACAGGTCGGCCTTGTCGGCGGTACCGGTGCGGCGCGGATCGACGACGATCAGCTTCGCGCCGGCCTTCACGCGGTCCATCATCCGCAGGAACAGGATCGGGTGACAGTCGGCCATGTTCGCGCCGATCACGAAGAACAGGTTCGCGCGATCGAAGTCCTGGTACGACCCGGGCGGCCCGTCCGCGCCGAGCGACTGCTTGTAGCCGGTGCTCGCGCTCGCCATGCACAGCCGCGAGTTCGACTCGATGTTGTTGGTGCCGACGAACCCCTTCGCGAGCTTGTTGACGAGATACTGCGCCTCGATCGACATCTGCCCCGACACGTAGAACGACAGCGCATCGGGCCCGTGCGTATCGAGCACCGCGCGCAGCCGCCGCGCGGTCTCGGCGATCGCGTCGCGCGCCGGCAGCGGCACGAGGTCGTCCTCGCGCGCGCGGCGCACGAACGCGCGGTCGAGCCGCCCCGAGCGGCGCAGCGCGACGTGCGCCGACGAACCCTTCGTGCAGAGCCGCCCGAAGTTGGCCGGATGGTCGGCGTCGCCGGATACCTTGACGACTTCGCCGTCCTCGACGTGCAGCACCATCCCGCAGCCGACGCCGCAGTACGGGCACACGCTCTTGACGGGGGTGGCGGTCATGCGTGCTCCCGGGCGCTCAGGCCGCGATCCACACGAAGCCGTCCTCGACCCGCGACGGATACGCGTTCACCGATTGCTCGGGCGCTTCCAGGCATTCGCCGGTCCGCAGGTCGAAGTGCTGCTTGTACAGCGGCGACGCGACCACGACGCGCTCGCCGAGGCTGCCGATCAGCCCGCGCGACATCACCGCGGCCTGCGACACGGGATCGACGTTGTCGATCGCGAACACGCCGCCGTCGGCATGCGCGACGTGAAACACGGCGACCTGCTCGCCGTTGACGAGCGCGCACACGCCGGTGTTCGGCACGATGTCGTCGAGCGGGCACACGCGGGTCCAGGACAGCGGAAGACGATCGTTCATGATGGGCTCCTTTGAAAGACGGGGGTGTCGGTCGGGGGTCAAACGGTCGCGGGTTCGGCGACGACCGGAATCGCCACGGGCTTGCCGCCCGCGCGCTCGGCGGGCGTCGCCGGCCGGATCTGGCCGCGCGTCTCGACGAACTCGATGGTCGTGTCCGGCGCGTCGCTGTTCACGAAGTGGCGGAAGCGCTTGCGCGTTTCCGGATCGGTGACGGCGCGCTTCCATTCGCACTCGTAGGTGTCGACCACGTGCTGCATGTCGGCTTCGAGCTCGGCCGCGATCGCGAGCTTGTCGTGCACGACGACGTCGATCAGGTAGTCGAGCCCGCCTTCGAGGTTGTCGCGCCACACGCTGGTGCGTTGCAGCCGGTCGGCCGTGCGCACGTAGAACATCAGGAAGCGGTCGATATAGCGGATCAGCGTGTCGCGATCGAGATCGGACGCGAGCAGTTCCGCGTGGCGCGGCTTCATCCCGCCGTTGCCGCACACGTACAGGTTCCAGCCCTTCTCGGTCGCGATGATGCCGACGTCCTTGCCCTGCGCTTCCGCGCACTCGCGCGTGCAGCCGGACACGCCGAACTTGATCTTGTGCGGCGCGCGCAGCCCCTTGTAGCGGTTCTCCAGGTCGATCGCGAGGCCGACCGAATCGTCGACGCCGTAGCGGCACCACGTCGACCCGACGCACGACTTCACGGTGCGCAGCGCCTTGCCGTACGCGTGCCCCGATTCGAAGCCGGCCGCGATCAGTTCCTCCCAGATCGACGGCAGCTGCTCGACGCGCGCACCGAACAGGTCGACGCGCTGGCCGCCCGTGATCTTCGTGTACAGGCCGTATTTTTTCGCGACCTGGCCGACCGCGATCAGCCCTTCCGGCGTGACTTCGCCGCCCGGCATGCGCGGCACGACCGAATACGTGCCGTCGCGCTGGATGTTCGCGAGGTAGTAGTCGTTCGAATCCTGCAGCCCCGCGTGCTCCTTCTTCAGCACGAACTCGTTGAAACACGACGCGAGGATGCCCGCGACGGCCGGCTTGCACACGTCGCAGCCGAGACCGCGGCCGTGCTTGTGCAGCAGTGCGTCGAACGTCGTGATGCGCTCGACGCGGATCAGGTGGAACAGCTCCTGACGCGAATACGGGAAGTGCTCGCACAGATGGTTGTTGACCGCGAGGCCCTGCTTCTTCATCTCGGCCTTCATGATCTGCGTGACGAGCGGCACGCAGCCGCCGCACGACGTGCCGGCGCCCGTGCAGGTCTTCAGCGCGCCGAGGCTCGTCGCGCCGTCGGCCACGGCCGCGCAGATCTGCGACTTCGACACGTTGTTGCACGAGCAGATTTGCGCGCCTTCCGGCAGCGCGTCGACACCGATCGCCGGCTTCGCGGCGCCGTCCGACGACGGCAGGATCAGGAATTCCGGCGACTCGGGCAGCTCGATGCGGTTCAGCATCATCTGCAGCAGCGTGCCGTACTCGGCGGCGTCGCCGACCATCACCGCGCCGTGCAGGAACTTGCCGCAGTCGGACACCACGAGCTTCTTGTAGACCTGGCGGCGCTCATCCGCGTACTGGTAGGTGCGGCTGCCGGCCGTCGTGCCGTGCGCGTCGCCGATGCTCGCGACGTCGACGCCCATCAGCTTCAGCTTCGTGCTCATGTCGGCGCCGGCGAACGCGGCCGCCGCCGCTTCGTCGGCGTCGCCCGCGAGCTGCTTCGCGACCACGCGCGCCATGTCGTAGCCGGGCGCGACGAGGCCGTACACCGTGCCGTTCCAGGCCGCGCATTCGCCGATCGCATAGATGTCGGCGTCGCTCGTGCGGCACGCGTCGTCGATCGCGACGCCGCCGCGCGGACCGATGTCGAGCCCGCACGCGCGGGCCAGTTCGTCGCGCGCGCGGATGCCGGCCGAGAACACGATCATGTCCGTGTCGAGATGCGTGCCGTCGGCGAACGCCATCCGGTGCGCGCCTTCCTCACCGTCGACGATTTCGAGCGTGTTCTTGCCGGTATGCACGGTCACGCCGAGCGCCTCGATCTTCGAACGCAGCATCCGGCCGCCGCCGTCGTCGACCTGCACGGCCATCAGGCGCGGCGCGAATTCGACCACGTGCGTATCGAGCCCCATGTCGCGCAGCGCCTTCGCGCATTCGAGGCCGAGCAACCCGCCGCCGATCACGACGCCGCGCTTCGCGTGCGCGCCGCACGCCTGCATCGCCTCGAGATCCTCGATCGTCCGGTACACGAAGCAGCCCGCGCGCTCGCGGCCCGGCACCGGCGGCACGAACGGCCGCGAGCCGGTGGCGAGCACCAGCTTGTCGTACGCGAGCGTTTCGCCCGATGCGAGCGTGACCGTATGCGCGGCGCGGTCGATCGATGCGACCTGCGCGTTCAGGCGCAGGTCGAACTGCGGATGACGCTCGAAGAAGCCCGGTTCGACGAGCGACAGGTCGTCCGCCGACTTGCCCGCGAAGAATTCCGACAGGTGCACGCGATCGTAGGCGGGGCGCGGTTCCTCGCCGAGCACGGTGACCTGCAGCGCGCCTGCCTCGCCGGCTTGCGTCGCGACGCATTCGAGGAGCTTGTGGCCGACCATGCCGTGGCCGATGACGATGAGTTTCATGATGACGGTTCCTTCGGTCGATCAGTTCGCGGCGCCGGCGGCGGCCAGCGCGCGATCGCGCAGCTCGGCTTCGCGCGCCTTGTGTTCTTCGCTGAAGCGCACGGCCATCGCGCACAACGCGGTCGCGGTCACCGCGAGGCCGAGCAGGCTCAGCGTCTGCTGCACGTCGCCGACACCCTTCAGCAGGAAAGCCGCGGCCACCGCGCCGACGTTGCCGCCCGCGCCGACGATCCCCGCGACGCCGCCGAGCGCCTTGCGGTCGATGAACGGCACGAGCGCGTAGGTCGCGCCGCACGCCATGTGCGTGAACAGGCCGAAGGTCAGCATCGCGACGAGGGCCATGCCGATGCCTTGCGCGTGCGAGAACCAGATCAGCCCGAGCCCTTCGCCGATGATCAGCGCGCACAGCAGCGTCGCGCGCACGTCGAGGCTGCGGCGGGCAGCGATCTTGTCGGACAGCCAGCCGCCGAGCGCGCGCGCGAACAGGGCGAGCAGCCCGAACATCCCGACCGCGAAACCGGCGTCCTTCAGCGACAGCTTGAAGTGATCGACGTAGTACAGCGCGGCGATGTTGTGGATGAACACCTCGACGCCGAAGCACGCGCCGTACGTGACGAACAGCATCCATACGCGGTAGTTGCCGCAGGCCCTGAAGAAGCTCGCCCAGCCGCCCTTCTTGCCGCTGTCGACCGTCACGCCCTGCTTGCGCAACGCGACGAAATCGCCTTGCGGGCAGTCCTGCGTGAAGCGCCAGTACGCCCATGCCATCGCGAGCATCGCCACGCCCGGCACGACCAGCGCGATGCGCCACGACGAATCCTCGCCGAAGCCGAGCATCAGCCCGGCGGCGACGAGCAACGGCATCAGCGCCTGCGTCGCGCCCGCGCCGGCATTGCCCCAGCCGGCCGTCGTCGCGTTCGCGGTGCCGACCACATTCGGCGCGAACATCACCGACGTGTGGTATTGCGTGATCACGAAGCCCGCACCGATCGCGCCGATGCCGAGCCGGCAGATCAGGAACCACAGGTAGTCGTGCGTGAACGACACGGCGAACACGGGGATCGCGCCGAGCAGCAGCAGGCCCGCGTACACGCGGCGCGGGCCGAAGCGGTCGCACAGCGGGCCGACCAGCAGCCGCACGGCGATCGTCGCGGCCACCGCGGCGATGTTGATGTTGGCGACTTGCGCCGCCGTGAGATGGAATTCGCGCGCGATCAGCGGCATCAGCGGCGCGCACGCGAACCACGCGAAGAAGCAAACGAAGAACGCCATCCACGTCAGATGGAACGCGCGCATCGGCGCGGTGCGGAGGCTGAAGAGATCGATACGGGTAGCTTTGTCGGTCATGTCATCCGCCAAACGAAAAACGGCGTCCTGCGCACCCGGTCTCGTCGAGACCTGATACGTAGGACGCCGTTGCCCATGAAGCCCGTTGCCGGGCGCGTCGGTATTCGGTACTGCGGACGGATCGCCATTGACCCGTCCGAACGAGCTAACGCAAGCGACGTGCCATGTCCGCGTCGATCACGCCGCGCGCCCCACCGCACAAGGCGCAGCGGGCATCGGGCACGTCACCGCGGCGCGCGGTGCGCTCTCCGTCGCGATGCACCGGGGCACAGATGTGGTGCGCTGCAGCACTGTCGTCGTGCGGCATCGCGGTGCGCGCGGACGGGGCACGATGCACACCGATGCGGCATGGCGACCGCGCGCGCGTGGCGAGCACATGCGCGCTCGCGGCCATCGCACGGTGCGCGGCGCCGCGCCCAGGCCGCGTCGTCGCGCCGGTTGGCCCGGATATTGCTGAACCTTCGTCACACCGGCAACGGCGCCGGTGGGCAGTCCCCGCAAACCCTGCTCGCCCGTCACCGCGAGCCCTTCAGGACAACGGCGTCCCTCCGTGCACGGCACGGCCGGATGCCGGTGCGTTTCGACCGCCCGCCGCCGCCGAGCAACAACGCGACATCAGACCGCCGCAGCGATGCGATGCGGCACAGGAACACGACATGACGACAGGCAAAGTCACGCTGCTGGGCGCCGGCCCCGGCGATCCCGATCTCCTTACGCTGAAGGCGGTGAAGGCACTGGCCGCCGCCGACGTGCTGCTGCTCGACGATCTCGTCGCGCCCGGCATCGTCGAACTCGCGCCGCGGGCGCGCGTGATCCGCGTCGGCAAGCGCGGCGGCTGCCGCTCCACGCCGCAGGCGTTCATCGAGAAACTGATGCGCCGCTACGCGCTGCGCGGCGCGCACGTGGTGCGCGTGAAAGGCGGCGACGCGCTGCTGTTCGGGCGCGCCGGCGAGGAACTCGCGACGCTGCGCGCGGCCGCGATTCCGGTCGAGATCGTCAACGGCATCTCGTCGGGATTCGCCGCCGCCGCGAGCCTCGGCATCTCGCTCACGCACCGCGAGCACTGCCAGGGCGTCACGTTCGTCACCGCGCACCGCCAGGATCATGGCGAACCCGACTGGGCACGGCTCGCGGCGACCGGCACGACGCTCGCGATCTACATGGGGATGAGCCGCGTCGACAGCATCGCGGCGGGCCTGCTCGCCGCGCTGCCCGCGTCGACGCCGGCGGCGGCCGTGCAATGGGCCGGCACGCCCGACGAACGTCGCTGGACCGGCACGCTGGGCACGCTCGCGTGCGGCATCGAAGCCGAGCGGCTGGGCAGCCCGGCCGTGATCCTCGTCGGCGGCGCGATCGGCGCAGCAGCCGCGCAAGGCGCGAGCACGGCAACCGGCGCGGCGCTTGCGCGGGCCGCCTGACATGCGCGGTATCGCACGGCTTCGGCCGCTTCCCGGTTCCTGCCCCTCCGGCCGCGCATGCGGCCTGCGTGCATCGTCCGCCCCCTGCATCGACGCGTCCCTGCCCCTGTTGCCCGCCTCATGAGTTCGTCCGCCCTGCCCACCCGCCTGCGCGTGCTGCTCGTCACCGACACCGACAAGCCGATCGGCGAACTCGGCGACGCGCTCGCGCGCCTCGGCTACGAGATGCTGAACGACGTCGCGACGCCCGCGCGCCTGCCGGCGGCCGTCGAGGAGCAACGCCCCGACGTCGTGATCATCGATACCGATTCGCCGTCGCGCGACACGCTCGAACAGCTCGCCGTCATGCATGCGACCGCCCCGCGCCCCGTGCTGATGTTCAGCCACGACGCCGACCAGGAACTGATCCGAGCGGCGGTCGGCGCGGGTGTCAGTGCGTATCTCGTCGAAGGGTTGTCGGCCGAGCGTCTCGCGCCGATTCTCGAAGTCGCGCTCGCGCGCTTCTCGCACGACGATGCGCTGCGCCGCCGGCTGGCCGACGTCGAGCGCGAACTCGCGGAACGCAAGCTGATCGACCGTGCGAAACGCGTGCTGATGGACCAGCGCAAGCTCTCCGAACACGATGCGTATGCGGCGCTGCGCAAGCGCGCGATGGATCAGGGCCTGCGCATCGTCGACGTCGCGCGACAATTGCTCGACGCGTCACCCCAGCCATGAGTGCCATGCATACCTCTCCTCCCGCCGCGCCGGAACGCGCGCATCTTCGCCTCGGGTTCGTCGCGCTCAGCGACGCGGCCCCGCTGATCGTCGCGCAGCGCCTGAACCTCGGCGCGCGTCATGGCCTCACGCTCGAATTGAGTCGCCAGCCGTCGTGGGCGGCCGTGCGCGACAAGCTGCTCAGCGGCGAGCTCGATGCCGCGCACGCGCTGTACGGGCTCGTCTGCGGGCTGCAGCTCGGCATCGGCGGCCCGCAGGCCGACATGGCCGCGCTGATGGTGCTGAACCGTAACGGCCAGGCGATCACGCTGTCGCGCGGCCTCGCCGACGCGTACCGCGAAACCGCCAACGTGCGCGCCGCGTTCGCGACGCTCGGCCGCAAGCCGCTGCTCGCGCAGACCTTTCCGACCGGCACGCACGCGATGTGGCTGAACGCGTGGCTCGCGTCGCACGACGTCGATCCGCTGCGCGACGTGCGCAGCGTCGTGATCCCGCCGCCCGAAATGGTCGCCGCGCTCGCGGGCGGCGAGCTCGACGGCTTCTGCGCGGGCGAGCCGTGGCACGCGGTGGCCGAAGCGTGCGGCGCCGGCCGCACCGTCGCCGTCACGAGCGAGGTCTGGCCCGATCATCCGGAGAAGGTGCTCGCGACGCGGCGCGATTTCGTCGCGCTGTATCCGGCCACCGCGCGTGCGCTGGTCCGCACGCTCGTCGATGCGTGCGCGTGGCTCGACAGCCCCGCGCACCGTCGCGAGGCGGCCGACTGGCTCGCGTCGCCCGACGCGCTCGGCGTGCCGGCCCGGCTGATCGCGCCGCGCCTGCTCGGCGACTACGGCGCGGGGCCGTTCGCCACGCCGCCGCTGCCGATCCGCTTTCACGACGGCGGCGCGGTGAACCGGCCCGATCCGCGCGAGGGCCTGTGGTTCCTGTCGCAATACCGGCGCTGGGGCATGCTCGACGGCTCGCACGACGACGCGGGCATCGCCGCGGCGATCGCGCAGACCGCGTTGTATGATGCTGCGGTCGCCGAAGGCGGCGCAGCGGGCCCGTCGCAGGCGTAGGGCGTAGCCGTAGGCGCACCGCGCAGTGCAGCCGGTGCGCGTCGGGGTCACGCCGAGCCGGCGGCCTTGCCGCTGCCCGCCTGTGCCGCCCATGCCGCTCGCACGGCACCGCCTTGCCACTCCGTCCCCGCTCCGAATCGATGCCGAAACGAACGCGCGCGCCGCTCGACGTGCTGCTCACCGAAATCCGCGCGTGCCGTGCATGCGAAGCAGACCTGCCGCTCGGCCCGCGCCCGGTCGTGCGCGCGCATCGCGACGCACGCATCCTGATCGTCGGGCAAGCGCCGGGCGCACGCGTCCATGCCAGCGGCATCCCGTGGGACGACGCGAGCGGCAAGCGGCTGCGCGGCTGGCTCGGCGTCGACGCCGACACCTTCTACGACGAGACGCGCTTCGCGATCGTGCCGATGGGCTTCTGCTACCCGGGCCGCGGCGCGAGCGGCGACAACCCGCCGCGCCCCGAATGCGCGCCACTGTGGATGGACCGGCTGCTGGCCGAACTGCCGTCGGTCCGGCTCACGCTGCTGATCGGCCAGTACGCGCAGCGGCATTTCCTGCGCGGCGCGCGCAAGGCGACGCTGACCGACACCGTGCAGGCTTGGCGCGACTACGGCCCCGCGATCCTGCCGCTGCCGCATCCGTCGCCGCGCAACCAGGCATGGTTCAAGCACCATCCGTGGTTCGACGCCGAGGTCGTGCCCGAGCTGCGGCGCCGGATCGCATCGCTCGCGGCAGGCTGACCGGGGACGCGGGGCCGCGCCCGTCCCCGTCGCGCCCGGTTCGCTGTACCATCGCGGCTCAACCGCGTCACGAACAACACGATCCTTCATGCCCTCCACCGCCCCGCCGCGCCTGTACGGGATGCCCGAACGCAGCGACCGGCTCGACTTCTACATCCGCGACCAGGCGTCGCGCCAGGCAATCACCGAGCCGCACCGGCACGCGTATTTCCAGATCCAGTTCAACCTCGGCGGCGACACCGAGCAGCGCATCGGCGGCGTCACGCGGCCGTTTCCGCGCGGCGCGCTCGCGTTCGTGCTGCCGCACCGCGAGCACCTGATTCCGCATCCGGAAGGCGCACACTTCATCGTGATCAACTTCAGCCAGGCGTTCCTGCGCGCCGATCTCGACGTCGATCCACTCGATCTCGAGGACGTGCCCGCACACCGTTTCCCCGAGCTGACGCCGTTCCGCTTCCAGGAGCACCTCGATTTCATCCTGACCGGCGATACGTACGACGAAGCGCGCCGCCTCGCGCTGTGCATGCTCGACGTCGATCGCGTGCGCACGTTCGGCTCGACCACGCTGCTGCGCGGCTACCTGCTGCAGTTGATCGGGCTCGTCTGCACGCAGTACGCGGGCGCGCTCGACAAGCTCGCGCAGCGCGGCGCCCAGCGTGCCGGCCGGCGCGACGCGCTGGCCCGCGTGCTGCGCCACGTGCGGGCGAACCTGACCCGCGAGGACCTGACGCTCGCCGCGACCGCCGAAGCCGCGTTTCTGTCGCCGAACTACCTTGCGCACCTGGTGCGCAAGGAAACCGGCAGCACCTTCACCGATCTCGTCACCGAGCGGCGGATCGCGCTCGCGCAGTCGCTGCTGGCCCACACCAGCCGGCGCATCGCGGACATCGCCCGCTCGGTCGGCTTCCGCGACGAAGGGTATTTCGCGCGGCGCTTCCGCGCGCGGGTCGGCGTGTCGCCGAAGGCGTACCGCGACGCGAACGCCGCATTGCCCGCCGCCGACGACACGCAAGCGGCCGCCGACGCGTAGTTTTGTCCCGGTAAAACGCAGTTGCGTCGCATCCCGGCGCACGCGCGTCGGGTATCGTTGCACGCATGCCGGCCGGTGCGCCGGCCATCCGTCTTCCTACCGAACGAGGCCCATCCGATGTCCGCCTATGTCATCGACGCCGCCGAGCGTCCTTCCGTCGAAGTCGAACAGTCGTCCGCGCGCTTTCCGGTGCGCCGCGTATTCTGCGTCGGCCGCAACTACGCCGACCACGCCCGCGAAATGGGCGCCGACCCCGACCGCGAACCGCCGTTCTTCTTCACGAAGCCGGCCGACGCGATCGTCCCGGCCAGCGGCACGGTCGCCTATCCGCCGCTGACGAACGATCTCCATCATGAAATCGAGCTGGTCGTCGCGATCGGCAAGGACGGCCGGTCGATCGACCCGGCCGACGCGCTGTCGCACGTGTGGGGCTACGGCGTCGGCGTCGACCTCACGCGCCGCGACCTGCAAGCCGAAGCGAAGAAGCTGAGCCGGCCGTGGGACTGGGCGAAGGGTTTCGACGCGTCGGGCCCCGTGACCGCGCTGCGCCCCGCGACGGCCACCGGCCATCCGGCCGCCGGCCGCATCTGGCTCGCGGTCAACGGCGACACGCGCCAGCAAGGCGACCTCGCCGACATGATCTGGCCCGTGCCCGACGTCATCGCGTACGTGTCGCGCTCGGTCGAGCTGAAGGCCGGCGACCTGATCTTCACCGGCACGCCGGCCGGCGTCGGCGCGCTGCAGCCGGGCGACCGCGTGACGGGCGGCGTCGACGGCGTCGCGACGTTCGAATTCGTGGTCGGCGCGAAGCCGTAACATGCCATGCAGGGCGGCCGCGTGCCCGGGCCGCCCAGGCGATACCGCGTTGCCGGTCAGTCGTAGCGGCGCAGGAAGGCCTCGGCGACGGCTGGCGGATTCAGCGCTTTCGCCGACGCGTTTTCCAGCGCCTCAGCCGCGTCGTCGTCGCTGATCGACACGAACAGCGTGATGGCCGCCCGGTCGTCGCCCGTGCCGAACACGCCGTCGCGATCGAGCAGCCGCAACGCCTCGATCATGTCGGTATGCAGTTGCCGGGAAAATTCCGCGAATCGCGACCGGACGAACTGCGGGCTCAGCACCTCGTCGGCCAGCCGGCCGCAGATCGCGTTGAACGGCGAGGCCTCGGCCGCCGCGTACGCCCACTCGGCCACGCCCCACACGAACCACGGATCGTCGTCCGCCACCGCCTGTTGCGCGCGGACCCGGCGCAGCCCTTCGACCGAATTGGCGGCCGGCACCACCGTCATCGCGCCGCTGTCGGTGTACAACGCGAACGCATAGAAATGTTCGTCCGGGTGCAGCGCCCGCAGCGCCCTGAAGGTCGCCCTCGCGGCATCGGCAATATCCCGCTGGAAATCAGAAAAGTCGCTCATCGCATCCTCGTCCAGTCGCCCTGCGCGCTCGTCGGGGCACGCGGCGCGCGAATCGTGCGTCGTGTCCCGGCATGCGGCGGATTGTCCGTCATTCCGCCGCGCGCCGGTACCGGGGCGCACCCGCGCTCACCGTCCGGCGTCCCGGCCGTCGAACGCCCGCACGCACCCGGCGGCCGCCAGTGCGATCGCCGCCGACAGCAGCATCATCGCGAGCGGCAGGTAGCCTGCGTTGCGCGGGGTCAGCAGCGCGCCCGTCAGCGACGACAGCGCGGCGCCGCCGCCGATCGTCATCGCGCCGGCCAGCCCCGATGCGCTGCCAGCCAGTTCCGGGCGTACGGACACCGCGCCCGCATGGGCGCCGGGATTGCTCAGCCCGTTGCCGATGCCGACCAGCACGCACGGCCCGAACCACGCGAGCGCATGGGTCACGCCGCCGAACAGCAGCGCAAGCCCGATCAATGGCCCCGCACACGCGACGAGCCGCCCGCACAGGATCGTCGTGGCCAGCGCATGGCGGCGCGCGACCCGCGCGGCCAGAAAGCTGCCGCAGACGAAACCGGCCGTGATCGTCCCCATGTAGAAGCCGATCTCCGCGGGCGGGATGCCGAACAGCGTTGTCGCGGCGAGCGGCGCACCGGCCAGGAACGCATAGAACGCGCCCGTCGAGAACGCCATGCACAGCGCATAGGCCCAGAAACGGCGCGCACGCAGCAGCGCCGGATACGCGCGAAGCTGCTGCCCGAAGCTCGACGGCCGGCGCGTATGGGTTTCGGCGAGATCGCGCACGCACCAGGCAAACAGCGCGGTGCCGACTACGGCCAGCAGCCAGAAGCTCGCGCGCCAGCCGACCGTCTGGTCGAGCGCACCGCCGAGTGTCGGGCCGAGCATCGGCGCGAACGCGGCCGCCATCGCCGCGTAGCCGATCCGGCTCGCCGCGCGCGCGCCGCCGTCGGTATCGCGGATCGCCGCCATCGACACCGGATAGACCGACGTGATCGCCGCCTGCATCAGCCGGCAGCCGAGAAACACGTGGATATCGGTCGCCATCGCACAACCGAGCGAACCGAGCGCGAACAGCGCGACGCTCGTCAGCACGATCGGCCGCCGCCCGAACCGGTCGGACAGCGGCCCCGTCACGCATTCGAGCGACGCGGCCACCGCCGCATAGCCGCCGAGCGACAGCGCGACGAGCGCATAGTCGGTATGCAGGTCGCGCACGATCGCCGGCAGCGACGGCAGGAACAGGCTCAACGGCAGCACCGACAACGCGCACAGCACGATCAGCGTGGCGTGCCGGGGCGACGCCGGGTCGGAAGTAGTCGACAGGTTCGATCGCAAGCGGATGCCCTCCCGCGCACGGGCCTCTCGGCCGTGCGCAACAAAAAAAAGCCCCCGAACGAGTCGGGGGCGCATGGGTGCCGGCGCGGTGCCGCTACCGGACCCTGCGCCTGTGGACGACTACGATGAAGCAAGTGGTTTTCATGTCGAATGGCTCTGCCGAATGGCTCCTGAATACGTGGCGGACCGCTCGCGGTACCCGACGATGTTAGGCGGACGACAGCCGCCGCGTCAACGCGCTACCGCGTGCGCACCGACACGAACTTCCGCGCGTTGTTGCGCTGGATCAGCACGGCGATCACGTTGCCGCCGCTCGCTTCGAGCATCGGCACGTCGTCCGGCGTCTCGAGCAGCGTGTCGTTGAGTTCCAGCACGACGTCGCCCGGCTGGATGCCGGCGCGCGCGGCGGGGCCATGTACCGCGTCCACCATCATCCCGACCGCGAGCCCCGTCGAGCGGCGCTCGTTGTCGCTCAGCGCGTGCATCGTCAGGCCGAGGCGATCGCCGCGGTCACCGCCACCTGTGTCGCCGGGCTCTCCGGCGGCCGGCCCCGGCCGTCCAGCGGCCTTCGGCGCGGCCATGCCGACCGTCGCGGGCGCGCCGCCGCCCGCGTCGTCGGCGCCGGTGATCGTCAGCGTTACCGGCGCACGGTTGCGGATCACGCGCAGCGGCGCCTTGCTGCCGGGCGGCAGCGCGGCGGCAAGGTCGTTCAGTTCGGCCGAACGGCCGATCGCCTTGCCGCCCATCTTCACGATCACGTCGCCGGGCTTCAGGCCGGCCGCGGCGGCCGGCGAGCCGGGCGCGACGCCGTTGACGAGCGCGCCTGCCGGACGCGGCAGCCCGAACGCCGCGGCCAGACCGACGCCTACGTCCTGCACGTCGACGCCGAACGCATTGCCCGACGGCGCGTCCGGCGCGGGCGCCTGAGCCTGCTGCGCCTGCATCTGCGCCTGCTGTTGCGCGCGCAACTGGGCACGCACCTTGGCCGCGAATGCGATCGGGATGGCGAACGTCGTGCTCGCGTAGCGGTCGGCGCCCGGATAGACCTGCACCGCGATGCCGATCACGTCGCCCGCGCGATTGAACACGGGGCCGCCGGAGTTGTCCGGGTTCGGTGCGATGTCGGTCTCGAAGAACGGGAATGCGCTGCCGTCCGGCAACCGGCGCGACGTCGCGCTGACGATGCCGGCCGTGACCGTGTTGCCCGATCCGTCCGGCGCGCCGATCGTCATCACCGGTTCGCCCGCGCGGACTTTCGACGAATCGCCGATGCGCACGAACGGCAGCTTCGTCGCGTCGACGCGCAGCACGGCGACATCGCTTTGCGGATCGACGGCCAGCACCGTCGCCTTGAATTCGCGGCGGTCGGTGAGCCGCACCGTCACGTCGGTCGCCTCGTCGACCACATGGGCGGACGTGAGGATCAGGCCATCGGCGCTGACGATGAAGCCCGAACCGCTGCCGGACACCGCACGCGGCGCCGCCGTATCGGGCGCCGGCGCCTGCGGCCCCTGCGCGGGCACCGGCGCGCCGTGCCGGAAGAACGCGGCGAGCGGATCGTCGGGATCGAGCGCGGCAAAGGCCGGCCCGCCGGTTTGCGGATCGGGCGTGGCGGCCAGGATGGTCACGACCGCCGGGCCGTAGCGTTCGACGATCGCCGGGAAGTCGACCGGCATCGCGTAAGGCGCGGCGGGTGGCCGCGCCTTCATCGCCGGCGGTGCAGCGTGCGGCGCGAGGGTGCCGGCGACGGCGGCGGGCAGCGGCAAACATCCGGCAAACACGCCCCCGATCAACGCGGTGCGAAGCACGGCGCGAGCAAGCGTCTGGCAAACCACGGTGCCACCTCCCCCGGCAGCCGCGACGCCACCCTGCGCGAGACGCGCAGGCGCCCGACAAGCACCGGTACACCCCACCATTTATAGCCCACGCGCAGGTTGGAACATACGAATCGAAACCCGTATGCCGGGACGCGTCGTGACGGCGGAACCGCGAGGGCATTCGTTTCGAACAAAGTGCGCGGTTCGTCAATCCGAATATCCACCACGCATCGGTGCGCGCGTCACCGGCATCGTTGCGATCTGCGATCGCGGCCGATCATTGGCCTGTCGCGCATTACCGACCGCGAAACCATCCCGTCACGCATCCCCCGCGCCCACCCGCTCCGCGATCGCCGACACCATCCGCAACATCGGCTCGAACGCATCGGCCGACGTATTGCCGAAACCAAGCACGAGCCCGTTGCCGGCCCGCGCCGCATCGATCGCGAAACCCGACAGCGGAAACGGCCCGATGCCATGCGCGCGCGCCGCTTCGACGATCGCGCGATCGCGATACCGCGCCGGCAACCGCAGCGCGAGATGCAGCCCGCACGGGCCGCCCTCGACCTGGTGCGGCACGCTCAGGCTGCGCTCGAGCGCGGCGAGCAGCAACCGCCGCCGGTCGCGATACAGCCGGCGCATCCGCCCGAGATGCCGGCCGTACTCGCCCGTCTCGATGAAGTCGGCGAGCGCGAGCTGCACGTGGCGCGTCCCGCCGCGCAGCATCTCCGGTAGCGCCGGCCGCACGGCAGCCAGCAACGCGTCGGGCAGCACGAGAAAACCGATCCGCAGCGCCGGAAACATCGTCTTGCTGAACGAGCCGAGATAGACGACCGGCGAATCGGGCGCCAGCCCGTGCATCGCGCCGATCGGCTCGCCGGTGTGACGGAATTCGCTGTCGTAGTCGTCCTCGATGATCCACGCGCGATGGCGGCGCGCCGCGTCGATCAGCGCGAGCCGACGCGAGATCGACAGCACGGCGCCGGTCGGGAACTGGTTCGACGGCGTCGTGTAGACGAGGCGCGGCGTCCGCTCGCGCCAGTCGTCCGGTTCCGCGCGCAGCCCTTCGACGTCGACCGGCATCGGCACGACGTCGAGGTCGGCCGCCTGCATCGCGGTGCGCGCGCCGCGATAGCCGGGCTCCTCGACCCACACCGTATCGCCCGGATTCGTCAGCAGTTGCGCGCACAGTGCGATCGCCCCTTGTGCGCCTTCGGTGATCACGATCTGCTCGGGATCGCAGCGCACGCCGCGCGTGACGGCCAGGTGGCGCGCGATCGATTCGCGCAACGCGCGCTCGCCGAGCGGATCGCCGTACGCCAGCAGCTCGCGGCCGGCGCGACGCAACGCGCGGTCGATCGCATGCCGCCACGCATCCACCGGGAAATGCGACAGCGCCGGCACGCCCGGACGAAAGCCCTCCGATTCGCCGGTGCCGACGAGGCTCGGGCGAATCCGGCCGAGCCGCTGCGCGACGGCCGGCGGCGCGGCACGCCGGCGCGGCGGCGTGGGCCGCGACAGCCCGACGACCCGCGTGCCGCGACGATCCGATTGCAGGAAGCCTTCGGCGACGAGCTGCTCGTACACGGCGGCCGTCGTATTGCGCGACACGCCGAGCGTTTCGGCCAGCGCGCGCGTGCCGGGCAGCCGCGTGCCGGCCGGCATCGCGCCGCCGAGAATCGCGTCGCGCACACGGCGCAGCAACTGGCGCTGGAGCGACGGTGCGCCGGGCGTGCGCGCCAGCGGCGCATCGAGCGGCAGCAACGGTGCGTCGCCGGCAGGAAAGGCAGTCGTCATCGGAACATCGCAGCGTGAAAAGATCGGAACGTGACGCCCGGGCGAGCGTCGCACGGTGACCGGCGCGCGGCTGGCGGCCCGAGATCGTGGCACCATAAATTTACCGCTCGCTGGCGCTTCTCATGGTACCTCGGCGGGACTACGATCGTCTGCATGCCGGCATGTCGCCGGCCGCCAACCGAAGCGAGATCGACCTTGCCCACGCTCACCAACGCTTTCCAGCAGCCCATCGGCCACCCCGTTCCCGACTGGTCCGCGCGTCCGCGCCCGGAGCGCATCGTGCTCGAAGGCCGCTACTGCCGGCTCGAGCCGCTCGACGCCGAACGCCACGCCGCCGATCTGTATGCCGCCTACGCACAGGCGCCCGACGGCAGCGACTGGACCTATCTCGCACACGGCCCGTACGCCGACGAATCCGGCTACCGCGACTACGCGCGCGGCGCGCAGGCGAGCACCGATCCGCTGCACTACACGGTGATCGACCGCGCCACGGGCCGCGCGGTCGGCACGCTCGCGCTGATGCGCATCGATCCGGCCAACGGCGTGATCGAGGTCGGCTCGGTCACGTTCTCGCCGCTGCTCAAGCGCACGCCGGTGTCGACCGAAGCGCAGTTCCTGCTGATGAAGTACGCGTTCGACACGCTCGGCTACCGGCGCTACGAATGGAAGTGCGACGACCTGAACGCGCCGTCGCGCAAGGCGGCTGCCCGCCTCGGCTTCCGCTACGAAGGCACGTTCCGGCAGGCGATCATCTACCGCGGCCGCAATCGCGACACCGCGTGGTTCTCGATCGTCGACGGCGAATGGCCGGATGTGCGTGCCGCGTTCGAAGCATGGCTCGCACCGGAGAACTTCGACGCGCAAGGCAACCAACGCCAGTCGCTCGCCGCGATCCGCCACGCGCAGGCCAGCGCGCGCGATGCCGCCGGCCGCGCGAACGACGCCACGCGCGTCACGGTGCGCCCGCTGGTCGCCGCCGACGAAGCCGCGTGGCGTCCGCTGTGGCAGGGTTACCAGAAGTTCTATGACACCGCGCTGAGCGACGCGGTGTTCGCGACGACCTGGGCGCGCCTGATGGACCCGGCCGAGCCGATGTTCGTGCTCGGCGCGTTCGACGCGTCGGGCGCACTGGTCGGGATCGTCCATGCGATCTACCACCGTTCGTGCTGGACCGAAGGGCCGTACTGCTACTTGCAGGATCTGTACACGGCGCCCGACGCGCGCGGGCAAGGCGCGGGCGGCGCACTGATCGAGGCCGTGTACGAACGGGCGCGCGAAGCCGGCGCGAGCCGCGTGTACTGGCTCACGCACGAGACCAACACGACCGCGCGGGCGCTGTACGACAAGCTCGCGAACAATGCCGGTTTCATCCAGTACCGGCACGATCTGAAGAAGTAACGTCGCGCCGCCGCCAGCCGACGTTCAGCCACGAACATCGGCCGGATGGCGTGCGTCGCCGTCCTCCGGCGTGGCGTCGCACGCCGCACCGTCCATCCCCGGCAGCGCTGCCGGGCGGATCATCTCGTCGCCATTGGCCGGCACGGGCCGCCGCACCGGCCGGAACACCGGCTCGCCCGGCTCGATCGGCTGCCCGGAAAGCGCGCAGCGGCCGGGCTGCAACGCGACGCGCAGCCGCCAGCGCTGCTCGCCGTAATGACACCGGCCGCTCTCGACCCAGCGCACCAGCAGTGCGTCGTCGCCCGCCTCCAGCACCGTGACGAACAGTTGCGGACGCAACGGCGATGCCGCGGCCGTCGCGTGCTCCGGAATCGGCGCACGGCCGATCGTCACGAGCGGATGCGCGACCACGCCGCCGCGCGACGGCATCGCGTCGTCTTCGTCGAACGCGGACGCGTCGCACGACAGGTCTTCTTCGCAGATCGGGCTTTCCATGGTGTTGAGCATGCTTGACGAATTTCCGTGCAGGTTGAACGACGCCGGCGCGTTCAGCGCCGGCCCATCGGTTCGCGCAGCAGGGACAGGCCGATCGCCGCGCCGACGGCGGCGGCCGCGAGCATCAGCCCGATGCCGCCCGACCAGCCGAATGCACCGACGATCACGCCGATCGTCAGCGGCCCGATCACCTGGCCGAGATAGTTGCCCTGCACGACCCAGCCGATGCTGAGCGGCGCCAGCGACGGCGACGGGGCGGAGCCCGGCGCGCACGCGAGAATGGTCGCGGGCAGCATCCCGGCCATCGCCGAAAACGCGAACCCGAGCGCGACCGCGAGCGGCGCGGGTGTCGCGGCGCTGAAGAGGCCCGCGCCCGCCGCGCCGATCGCGACCGACGTCGCCGCCATCACGATCCCCGGTCGCGCCCCGCGCGACAGCAGCCAGCCGGCCGTCAGGTTGCCGATCACGCACGCGGCGACGATCGCCGCGCTGATCAGCCCCGCCGCGCCGACCGCGACGCTGAGGCGCTGCATCAGGAACACCGGCAGGAACGTCATCACCGCGAAGAACTGCACGTTGTAGGTCGCGAAGCCCAGTGCGAGGAGCGTGGTCGAGCGCGACGCGAGCACGGCGCGCAGCGCGGGGCCGATGCGCGTCGTCGCCTGCCGCGACGGCGCGTCGGCCGACGTCGTGACCGGCACCGCGGCCGCCGCGACGAGCGTCAGCGCCGCGGCCGCGAGCCAGCCGTTGCGCCAGCCGCCGAGCAGCGGCCCGACCAGCATCGACAGCGCCATGCCGGCCGGCATGAAGGTGCTCCACAGGCCGAACGCGAAATTGCGCCGTTCGGGCGGCGTCACGCGGTTCAGCACGGCCGGCGCAGCGACCACCACGATCACGAACCCGAGGCCTTCCGCGAAGCGCGTGGCCAGCAACAGCGCGAAGCTGCCGGCCCAGGCGCCGGCCACGCTCGACAGGCCGAGGATGACGAGGCCCGTCACCAGCAGCCGCCGGTCGCCCCAGCGCCGCACCAGCAGGCCGGCGGCGATCCCGCCGAACACGCCGACGAACGGAAACACCGACATGATCCCGCTCAGCGACGCGAACGAGCCGCCGAACTCGTGCTGGAGCGACGGCAAGCCGATCGTCGCCTTGCCGACGTGCAGCGCCGACACTATGCTCGCCAGCACGACGTTCGCGACGGCGGCCCGGTAGCTGCGCGCCGGCAGCGTGGCGGCATCGGCCGCGACAGGCGATTCGGTCATCTTCACCTCCGTTGAAGCGGCGGCGTGCAACGGGATGTCTCACGCGGCCGCAATCGGACTGGCGCACATGATACAAATTGAAGTTAACTTCAAGTAAAGGGGCAGCGCGCGCAACGATCCGTTTCGGCGACGGTGACAATGGCCGTCGCGACACGCGACGGCATCCTGGTCTAAGCTGTCCGCTTCGTCCGACAACGCCGCGCCCCTCCTTATGTCGACCGCCTCCCCTGCACCGGCCACGCTGTTCCCGCTCGACGAAGCCTGGACGGATTTCCCCCGCCGCAAGGCGGCCGTGCGCACCTTCATCGCCGGATACTGCGCCGCGCGCGACCGGCGCGACGCGCCGCTGCACGACGGCCCGGACGGCCATGTCGTACAGTTCGACGGCGCGATGGGCCGGCCTTTCGAGCATTTCACGATCGAGGGGGCGCCCGTGTCCGCCGCCGGCCCGTTTGCGGTTGGCGCTTGGATCACGCGCTACGGCGCGGCGCCGCTGCCGCCCGCGCTGCACGGCCGGACGCGCCGGCTGACCGACGAGCATTTCATGGCCGCGGATATCGACGGGCTGTCCGGTGACGACGCGCTCGCGCTCTCGCTGGCCTGCGACACGCCTGACGCGATCGACGCGTTCAACGCCAGCGGCGCCTTCCCGCCGTTCCAGCGGAATCCGGCCGCGTTCCTGTTCGCGCACCGGCTCGACGGGCAGATCGCGGCCACCGCGCGCTACGGCTTCGCGTCGCCGCGCGATATCGTCGTCGACCGCGTCGGAACGGCGGATGCCTACCGGCGTCGCGGCCTTGCGACGCAACTGCTCGCCGCGATCGTCGCGCACGCGCGGCACCGCGGCGCGCGCCGCGTATGGCTCATCTCGACCGAAGCCGGCCAGCCGCTGTACCGTGCCGCCGGATTCACATCGCTCGCCGCGGTTGCCGTGGACGAAGTGCTCGCCTGAACGCGGATCGAGCAACGCCCCCCGTTGCGGTTCGTCTCGCGATTCGTCTCATTGCGCTGAGACGAACGTCCCGGCGTCTCACTCGCCTCGCTGTTTCGCTGTCGCAGCAAATTCGGCGCCCCATTCGTTCCGAACCCCCTCCGGTCGGCAGAAAGTGACATGGTGCAACGCACGCCACGCGCACCGTCGACCGCCACGCACCACCGCACTTCGCGCTGGCCCCGTTCCTGCATACCGTCGATCGCGCAATCGCGCGACGGGCGCACCGGCAGCATTGCCGCGCGCCCGACGACAACCTGACGGAGACAGCAACGTGAGTACACCGGCACCGAACATCGCATCCAGCATGAAGGCCGCCGTCTGGCATGGCCGCCACGACATCCGCGTCGAAGAGGTTCCCGTTCCGGAGCGCCCGCCCGCCGGCTGGGTCACGATCCGCGTGCACTGGTGCGGCATCTGCGGCTCCGACCTGCACGAATACGTCGCCGGGCCGGTGTTCATCCCGGTCGACGCGCCGCATCCGCTGACCGGCCTGAAGGGCCAGTGCATCCTCGGCCACGAGTTCAGCGGCGAGATCGCCGAGCTCGGCGCGGGCGTGTCGGGTTACGCGGTCGGCGACCGCGTGACGGCCGACGCGTGCCAGCATTGCGGCACCTGCTGGTATTGCCGGCACGGGCTGTACAACATCTGCGAGAACCTCGCGTTCACCGGGCTGATGAACAACGGTGCGTTTGCCGAATACGTGAACGTGCCGGCCGAACTGCTGTACAAGCTGCCGGACAATTTCCCGACCGAGGCCGGCGCGCTGATCGAACCGCTCGCGGTCGGGCTGCACGCGGTGAAGAAGGCCGGCAACATCGTCGGGCAGACCGTCGTCGTGGTCGGCGCGGGCACGATCGGCCTGTGCACGATCATGTGCGCGAAGGCGGCGGGCGCCGGGCGCGTGATCGCGTTGGAGATGTCGGCCGCGCGCAAGCAGAAGGCGCTGGAGGTGGGCGCGAGCGTCGTCATCGATCCGAAGACGTCCGACGCGATCGCCGAAGTCAGGGCGCTGACCGGGGGCTACGGCGCCGACGTGTCGTTCGAATGCATCGGGCACACGGCCACCGCGAAGCTCGCGATCGACGTGATCCGCAAGGCCGGCAAGGCGGTGATGGTCGGCATCTTCGAGGAACCGGCGCCGTTCAACTTCTTCGACATCGTGTCGACCGAGAAGGAAGTGATCGGCTCGCTCGCGTACAACGGCGAATTCGCGGACGTGATCCGCTTCATCGCCGACGGCCGCATCGACGTGCAGCCGCTCATCACCGGGCGCATCGCGCTCGGCGACATCGTCGCGCACGGCTTCGAGGAGCTGGTCAACCACAAGGACCGCAACGTGAAGATCATCGTCCAGCCGGCCGTCGCCTGACCGCCCGCGCGCGGCCGCGGCTTCGATTCACGCCGCGCCGCGCAGGCTCGCGCACCGCAAACGCAACCGCAAACGCATTCCGATCGGCGCCTTGCCGCGACGCGACGACGCGATCGTGCAGCGCGCCCCGGCCCAGCAGCGGTCGCGTGCGCCGATCCCTCTGGCGGACCATGCACTCGCATACCGGCTACAGCCGATGCCGTCGCGGCAGGCGACACCGCAACCCCGCACGATTCTTCGATATACTGAATCGAACCCTTTTCGGGACAACCGGGGGCAACCACGCGTTGCGTACGTTCGCCCCGACCTGCGTGGAATGGCGCATCGTGAAACCGCGAGCCGGACTGATTCTCGAACTCTTCGTCAACCTCGTGCTGCCCTGGGTGGCCTATCGGGTCGCGCATCCGTATTTCGGCGAAACCGGCGCGCTGTACGCGTCGGCGGTTCCGCCGATCATCTGGTCGATCGTCGAATTCATCCGCTCGCGCCGCGTCGACGCGGTAGCGGCCATCGTGCTGCTCGGCATCACGCTGTCGATCGTCGGCATGGCGTTCGGCGGCAGTCCGCGCACGCTGCTGATGCGCGAATCGATCGGCTCGGGCACGATCGGCATCGTGTTCCTGCTGTCGCTGTTCCGCGAACGCCCGCTGATCTACTATCTGGCCCGCGCGACCGTGGCCCGCGAGATGGACGGCGGCGCCGCGCACTTCGAAGCCGTCTGGGACGCGCAACCGGGCCTGCGGCAGATGCTGCGGCTGATGACGTTCGTGTGGGGCGCCATCATGACGGTCGAGATGCTGCTGCGCTGGTGGATGGTCGTCAACTGGCCGGTCGAACGCGTGCTGGTCGTGTCGCCGGTCATGGGCTACACGGTATTTGCCTGCCTGCTGCTGTGGACGTTCTGGTACCGGCGGCGGATGCGCGTGCGCAACAGCGTCGACATTCCGGGCCGCGGCGGCGTCACCGAAACCGCCGGCCGCTGACGCGCGGCGCGCCGGCTGTCCGGCGGCGGGTCACGGCGCCTGCTGTATGATGCGCGGCGTCTCGTCCGCCCATCCGTTTTCCGTCATGTCCCTTTCGCTCCTTCCGTGTGCCACGATCTGGCTCGCCCTGTTCGCGGCCGCCGCCTGCGCGTGGCATCGCCCGCTGCACGGCCTGAGCATCGGCCTCGCCGCGCTCGGCTACGGGGGCGCGCTGGCGTTCGGCCAGCTTGCGCCGATCACGCTGGCGCCGCTCGCACTGCTGATCGCGGCCGGCTGGGGCGTGCTGCCCGAGCGCCCGCTCGCGGTGCGCATCATCGCGCACCTCGTCTTTGCCGCGCTCGCGATCGCGCTGAGCCTGCATCTGATTCCCGGCTTCCACAATCCGCGCGTGATCGGGCCGATCCGCTTCACGCCGGACGCCGTGCCGTTCACGATGTACCTGAATTTCGACAAGCCGCTCGTCGGCCTGTGGCTGTTGTGGGCACTGCCGTGGGTTGCGCCGGACGTCGCGCTGTCGCGCGCGCTGCGCACCGGTGCGGTGGCGGCCGTCGCAACGGCTATTGCGTGCCTGGCCGGCGCGCTCGCGTTCGGGATGGTCGGCTGGGCCCCCAAATGGCCGCCGTCGGGCTGGTTGTGGCTCGCGAACAACCTGTTGCTGGTGACGCTCGCCGAGGAAGCGCTGTTCCGCGGCTACGTGCAAGGCGGGCTGACCCGCGCGTTCCGCGCCTGCTCATGGGGCCCGTGGTTCGCGCTCGCGGCCGGCGCGCTGCTGTTCGGCGCCGCGCACGCAGCGGGCGGCTGGCCATGGATTGTGCTCGGCACGGTGGCCGGCGTCGGCTACGGCCTCGCGTGGCGGCGCGGCGGCCTGCTCGCTGCCGCGCTCGCGCATGCGGGGCTGAACGTCGTCCACTTCGGCCTGTTCACCTATCCGATGCTCGCCGCCGCGCGCTGATCGCGGCGACGGCGCCTGTGTCGCCCGCGCTGCCGCTCAGTTGAACCCGGCCACCGCGTGCGGCACGTACGGGCGTTCGAGCGTGGCGATTTCGTCGTCGGTCAGCTTCAGCGCGAGCGCGCCGAGCGCGTCGTCCAGTTGCTGCGGCTTCGAAATGCCGACGATCGGTGCGGTCACGCCGCGCTTTTGCGCGACCCACGCCAGCGCGACCTGCGCCCGCGGCACGTTGCGCGCGGCGGCGATCGCCGCGACGGCCTCGACGACCGCCTTGTCGGCATCGGCCGTCGCGTCGTACAGCCGCTGGCCGACGTCGTCCTTCTGCTGCCGTTCCGACGTTTCGTCCCAGTTGCGCGTCAGGCGCCCGCGTGCAAGCGGGCTCCACGGGATCACCGCGATGCCTTCGTCCTCGCACAGCGGCAGCATTTCGCGCTCCTCTTCGCGATACAGCAGGTTCAGGTGGTTCTGCATGCTGACGAAGCGGGTCCAGCCGTTCTGCTTCGACGTGTGCAGCGCCTTCGCGAACTGCCACGCGAACATCGACGATGCGCCGATATAGCGCGCCTTGCCGGCCTTCACGACGTCGTGCAGCGCCTCGAGCGTCTCCTCGATCGGCGTGCCGTAGTCCCAGCGGTGAATCTGGTAGAGATCGACGTAGTCGGTGCCGAGCCGCTTCAGGCTCTGGTCGACGTCGGTCATGATCGCCTTGCGCGACAGGCCCGCGCCGTTCGGCCCCGGCCGCATCCGGTAGAACACCTTGGTCGCGATCACGACGTCGTCGCGTTTCGCGAAATCGCGCAGCGCGCGGCCGACGATCTCCTCCGACGTACCGTCCGAATACATGTTCGCCGTATCGAAGAAGTTGATGCCGGCCTCGACCGCCCGCTGGATGATCGGGCGGCTTTCCGCTTCCGGCAGCGTCCACGGATGCGTGCCGCGCGACGGCTCGCCGAACGTCATGCAGCCCAGCACCAGCTTCGACACGTCCAGCCCGGTCGACCCGAATTTCACGTATTCCATTGCTCGCCTCGCCACTCAAGTTGGGGTTGCGGCCGGATGCACGCGGCATCCGCCAGACGTCGCATGGTATCCCGCACGCCGCGAACGCGTATGAGCGCGCGCCGCGTGCAGGCTGCGTGAAAGGTTGAACCTCGAAGGATGAACCGGGCGCCCCGGTTACTTGGCCTGGTCGGCGAGCGGCTGCAGGAACGCGGAGAAGCCGGTCAGCATGATCTGCACGCCGATGCACAGCAGCAGGAACGCCGACACGCGCTTCGCGACCTTGGTCCCCTCGCTGCCGAGGTAGCGTGCGAGCAGCGCGGAGCGGCTGTAGACCTGCCAGATCACGAGCGCGACGAGCACGGACACGGCGATCGACACGATGCTCGACAGCATGAATTCCGACAGCTTGTGCGTGCGGTTCGCGTTCAGCGCGATCGCGGTCGCGATCGAGCCGGGGCCGACCGTCAGCGGCACGGTCAACGGGAAGAACGCGCGCGTCATGATCGCGTTCGCGTCGATCGGCTTGACCGGCGTATCGCCGCCGCCCGGCCCGTCGGGCTCGTTCAGCATCTGCCAGCCGGCCACGGCGACCGCGAAGCCGCCGCCGATCCGCAGCGCTTCCATCGAGATCCCGAAGAAATGCAGCACCGGCGTGCCGGCGAAGAACGCGACCATCAGCACGACGAACGCATTGAACGCGACCTTCCTCGCGAGCAGATCCCGCTCGTGCGCGGTGAGCGTCTCGGTCCGTTCGAGAAACAGGAACGCGATGCCGATCGGATTGATGATGCCGATCAGGCCGGTAAAGCCGAACAGGATCTCGGAGACAAGGCGGTTGACGATCATCGTGCGAAGCATCGGTCGGAACGGGGCCGGCAGCGCCGGGGGTCACGCATTGTAGTGCAAGCGCTCGCGCCCGAGACGCAAAATGCCGCCGGCCCGGCTTCGCCGTCGATCGTCGTGGAGGTTCGTCGTGCAGCCTTATCCGGCGCCCGCCTCCCACGCCGGCGGCCGCTTCGCGAAGAAGGCCGCGAAGCCCTCCTTCGCTTCCGGCGTCGCCCGCACGCGGGAGATCGTCTGCGCGGTGAACGCCGCGCGTTCGTCCGACGGCGGGTACTCGCCGATCGCGTCGAAAAAGCGCTTGATCTCCATCAGCGCGTGCGGGCCGTTGCGGCCCAACTCCGCGAGCGTGCGCTCGAGCGTGTCGTCGAGCGCATCGAGCGGCACGGCCTGATGGATCAGGCCGATCGCGACGGCTTCGGCGGCCGCGAGCTGCGTCGCGGTCAGCGCGAGCCGGCGCGCCTGGCGCTGGCCGACCGCCTCGACCAGATACGGGCCGATCACGGCCGGCAGGATGCCGAAGCGCGCCTCGCTGACCGAAAAGCGCGCGTGGTCGCTCGCAATCACGATGTCGCACGCCGCGCACAGGCCCACACCGCCGCCGAACGCGTGACCCTGCACGCGCGCGACCGTCGGTTTCGGGCACTGCCGGATCGCGCGCATCATCGCGGCGAACCGCTCGGCGTCGCGCAGGTTCGCGGCCGCATCGTTCGCGCTCGCGCGCTGCATCCACTGCAGGTCGGCGCCCGCGCAAAAGGCGCGGCCATCCGAACGCAGCACGATCGCGCGCACGTCGTCGCGTCGGCCGAGCGCCGTGAAGGCGTCGGTGAGTTCCGCGATCATCGTCTCGTCGAACGCGTTCAGCACGTCGCCGCGCTGCAGCGCGACGGTCGCGATGCCGCGTGCATCGACCGTGACGGCCAGGGTCTTCAATCCATCCATCGAACCATTTCCTCGGGTAGAACGGCACATATCGAAATCACGCCGCCTGGCGGCGATCGATCACGCGGCGCGCCTTGCCGGTCGCGGTCGCCGGGATACCGCCGGCTGCCAGCACCGTCACGCCGGACGACACGCCGACCATCGTCTTGATCCGGTGTTGCAGCTCGCGCGCGAGTGCCGCGCGATCGCCGTCGCTCACCGACGCCGCCGCCTCGGAACGCAACTCGACCGCGAGGTCGAGCCGGTCCATGTGACCGTCGCGCGACAGCGTGATCTGGAACTGGCCCGACAACTGCGGCAGCGCGACGACGATCTCCTCGATCTGGCTCGGGAACACGTTCACGCCGCGCACGATCAGCATGTCGTCGGAGCGGCCCGTGATCTTCGCGAGCCGGCGCATCGCGCGCGCGGTCGGCGGCAGCAGCGCGGTGAGGTCGCGCGTGCGGTAGCGGATCACCGGCATCGCCTCCTTCGTCAACGACGTGAACACGAGCTCGCCCTGGCTGCCGTCGGGCAGCACTTCACCGGTGACGGGGTCGATGATCTCCGGGTAGAAATGGTCTTCCCAGATCACCGGGCCGTCCTTCGTCTCGACGCATTCGCACGCGACGCCCGGGCCCATCACTTCCGACAGCCCGTAGATGTCGAGCGCGTCGATGCCCACGCGCGTCTCCACTTCGTCGCGCAGCGCCTGCGTCCACGGCTCGGCGCCGAAGATGCCGATCTTCAGCGACGATTCGGCCGGGTCCATTCCCTGCCGCACCATCTCGTCGATCAGGTTCAGCATGTACGACGGCGTGACGAGGATGATCTTCGGCTCGAAATCGCGAATCAGCTGCACCTGCTTCTCGGTCTGCCCGCCCGACATCGGCACGACCATGCAGCCGAGCCGCTCCGCGCCGTAGTGAATCCCGAGACCGCCGGTGAAGAGACCATAGCCGAACGCGTTGTGCAGCGTATCGCCCGGGCGGCCGCCGGCCGCGCGGATCGAGCGCGCGGTCACGTTCGCCCACGTGTCGATGTCGCGCGCGGTGTAGCCGACCACGGTCGGCTTGCCGGTCGTGCCGCTCGATGCATGCACGCGCACGACCTGTTCGCGCGGCACCGCGAAGAGGCCGAACGGATAGTTGTCGCGCAGGTCGGTCTTGGTCGAGAACGGGAATTTCGCGAGATCGGCGAGCGACTTCAGGTCGTCCGGATGCACGCCCGCCGCATCGAACGTGCGCCGATAGTGCGGGACGTTGTCGTATGCGTGGCGCAGCGACCATTTGAGGCGTTCGAGCTGCAGCGCCTGCAGTTCGTCGCGGCTGGCGGTCTCGATCGGCTCGAGGGCGGCGGCGGGATGCGTCGGGTGAGTCATCGGGGTGCTCCTCCAGTGGAGTGGTCGTTGTCGTGTTCGAAGTGACGGCGCGGGCGGCTACGACCGGAACGTGCGGCCGGCCGCGTGCAGCGCGGCGACGCGCGGCGACACGCGATAGCGGTCCTCGCCGTAGCTCGCCGCCAGGTTCGACAGCACGCGATGCACGCGGCCGATCCCGATCGCATCGGCCCACGCGAGCGGGCCGCACGGATAGTTCACGCCCTTCTCCATCGCGAGATCGAGATCGGCCGGCGAGCACACGCCCTGGTTGACCGTGTCGGCCGCCTCGTTCGCGAGCATCGCGACGGTGCGCATCGCGACCATTCCCGGCACGTCCGCGATGCCGACCACGCGAAAGCCCGCCTGCTGGAACAGGCCGACCGCGTCCGCATACGCGGCGTCGTTGCACTGGAGCGCACGCGTCAGCGCGACGAGCCCGGCCTGCGCGTAATCGCGCGCCAGGTCGACGAGCACGAGGTCGGCCACGCCCGTTTGGGCGGCGCGCGCGGTCGCGGTGCGGCCATCGGTCAGCGCGATCGACGCGCGGCCGGCCACGGCGAGCAGTTCGTCCGCATGCGCGCCGTTGCGCCGCGCGCCTTCGATCCGTTCGGCCAGGCGCGTGTGCAGCGCGGCGGCCGGGCCTTCCTGCGCAAACAGCACGACGTCGGCCGGCGCGGCGCGCGGCGGCTCGAGATCGGGCGCGGGCGGCGTCGCGCCGTCCGCATACGAATAGAAGCCGCGCCCGGACTTGCGCCCGAGGAAGCCCGCGTTCACGAGTTCCTGCTGGATCAGCGACGGCGTGTAGCGCGGGTCGTTGAAGTACGCGCGGAACACCGACTCGGTCACCGCGAAATTCACGTCGTGGCCGATCAGGTCCATCAGCTCGAACGGCCCCATCCGGAAGCCGCCAGCTTCGCGCATCACCGCGTCGATCGTGGCCGGCGTGCCGCCCTGCTCGTTCAGTACGCGTAGCGCCTCCGCGTAATACGGCCGTGCGACGCGGTTCACGATGAAGCCCGGCGTCGATTTCGCCATCACCGGTTGCTTGCCCCACGCGGCGGCGGTCGCATGCAGCATCCCGGCGACCTCGGGCGCGGTCGCGAGCCCGCTGACCACCTCGACGAGCGCCATCAGCGGCGCCGGATTGAAGAAATGCAGGCCGGCGACGCGCTGCGGCACGCGCAGCCCGGCCGCGATCGACGTGATCGAGATCGACGACGTGTTGGTCGCCAGCACGCACGCGTCGTCGACATGACGTTCGAGGGTCGCGAAGATCTCGCGCTTCACGTCGAGCCGTTCGGCCGCCGCTTCGACGATCAGCGCGGCGCCCGCGAAATCGGCCAGCGCGCGCACCGCGCGGAGCCGGTTGCCGGCTGCGTCGGCCTGCGCCGGTTCGAGCCGGCCCTTCTCCGCCAGCCGCGCGAACTGCGCGCGGATGCCGGCCAGCGCCTTGTCGCAGGCTGCTTCGTTCAGGTCGTACAGCAGCACCGCATGGCCGGCCGCCGCCGCGACCTGCGCAATGCCCGCGCCCATCGCGCCGGCGCCGATCACGCCGACGACGGCCGACGGCGCGAGCGCGCCCGAGTTCACCGAATGTGCAGAGGAAACAGCCATCGCTTGCGATCCGTCATGAAGGGGAAGTGCGAGCGATTATAAACCGACCGGTCGGTAGATTTATGTCAGGGCGAGCCCGAATGTGTCGGGCAAGAGAGCGTTACGGAAACTGCAAAGACAAAAAAATCGAAAGACCGGGGCACTTTTTGTAAACAGAAAGGTCAACGTAAGCGTTCGAATATGAGATAGTGACCCCCGATCGCCTGATAAAATTCGACAAATTGCCGGATTCCAGGGGGAAACGCGTGTCGCGCCGTCACCGCTGTCCATCGCTCCCTTTCGGGGTCGAGTCAAGCTTCCGGCCCGCGCGTTGCCACGTGTGCTCGTCCCGCCGTCCGCGGGCAGCCGCATCGAACCGTTTCATTCCGCGACGGGCTTCGACCCGCCCGCGCCCCTCGCCGCCTCGCGGCAGCGAACCCAGGGCAGCACCGTTGCGTGCCGCCCCCCTCGGTTTCATCGTCCTCGTTCGGCGGATAGTACGGCCGGGCTTCGTCAACCCGTGACGGCGCGTCGCGCGCCGCCACTCGCATCAGGAAACCCTCCATGCCGCTCTCGTCCAACCAGCTCCCGCGCTGGACCCTCTGGGCCCCGCTTGCCGCCTGGCTGGTACTCGCGCTGTCGCGCGTCGTGCCGGCCGAAGGCCTCGTCATCGCGGTGTTCGCCGCCGCGCTCGCCGGCGCCGTGTTCGCCGCCGTCCACCATGCGGAAGTCGTCGCGCACCGTGTCGGCGAACCGTTCGGCACGCTCGTGCTCGCGGTCGCCGTGACCGTCATCGAAGTCGCGCTGATCGTATCGGTGATGCTCGGCGCGGGCCCGGAAAAATCGGGCCTCGCCCGCGACACCGTCTACGCCGCCGTGATGATCATCTGCAACGGCATCGTCGGCATCTGCCTGCTGGTCGGCGCATGGAAGCACGGCGAACAGGACTTCCAGGGGCGCGGCGCGAGCAAGGCGCTCGCGGTGCTCGCGTCGCTGTCGGTGCTGTCGCTCGTGATGCCGAACTACCTGAGCGCCGCCCCGGGCCCGTTCTTCTCGAAATCGCAGCTCGCGTTCGCCGGCGTCGCATCGCTCGTGCTGTATGGCGCGTTCGTGTTCGTGCAGACCGTGCGCCACCGCGACTACTTCCTCGCCGCGCACGACACCGCCGACGAAGCGGTGCACGCGGCGGCGCCGAGCAACCGCACCGCGATCACCAGCATGGTGCTGCTGTTCGCGAGCCTGGTCGCGGTCGTGCTGCTCGCGAAGCTGCTGTCGCCGGCCGTCGAGCATGCGGTGCTGAAGCTCGGCGCGCCCGAAGCCGCGGTCGGTATCGTGATCGCCGCGCTCGTGCTGCTGCCGGAAGGGCTCGCGGCCGTCACCGCCGCGCGCGCGAACCGCCTGCAGACCAGCATGAACCTCGCGCTCGGTTCGGCGCTCGCGAGCATCGGGCTCACGATCCCGACCGTCGCGGCCGTGTTCATCTGGGTCGGCCAGCCGCTCACGCTCGGGATCGGCGCAATGGAGACGGTGCTGCTCGCGCTCACGCTGCTGGTCAGCACGCTCACGCTGAGCCAGGGGCGCACGACGGTGCTGCACGGCGTCGTGCACGTCGCGCTGTTCGCCGCCTATCTGTTCCTGTCGTTCACCCACTGACGTCCCGCTGCGCGCGGCCCGCCGGATGCTCTCCGCCGGGCCGCGCGCACGTCTTCAAGTCTCCTCCCTCTGCCTCGCTTCACGCCGCCGTTACCGGACGGGGGCGATGGCGCATGACGTGGCGGTTTCGGGCTGCGTGTCCGCGTGAAATCCATAAAGCACAGCCGCGTTGTCGACCAGGATCGCGCCGGCAATCGCGTCGTCGGCCGCGCAATCGTGCAGCCAGCCGAGCAGACGCGCATCGTCGGGCGGCGGCGACGCGTTCGGATGCGGCCAGTTGCTGCCCCACACGCAGCGCGCCGAATGGCCGCGCGCGAGCACGGCGGCAAGCCGCCCGACATCGTCGTAGCCCGGTGCGCCGGATCGCGACGTCTCGTACGGCGCGGACAGCTTCACCCATGCGTGGCCGCGATCGAGCAGGCGTCGCAGTGCGAGGAAGGACGGCGCATCCGGCGCGACGGGCGTCAGGAACTTGCCCGTGTGATCGATGACGATACGCGCAGGCAGCCGCGACAGCGTCGCCTCGATCTCGCCCAGCGTGCGGCCGTCGAACTGCAGGTCGATATGCCAGCCGAGCGGCGCGATCCGCGCGGCCATCCGCTCCAGATCGCGCCATTGCGCAGTGCCGCCCGCCAGCATCATGAAGCGCACGCCGCGCATGCCGGCGGCATGCAGACGTTCCAGCTCGGCCTCCGGCACGTCGACCGGTACCGTCGCGACGCCGCGCGCCTGCGGGCCCAGTGCGGCCAAGGCGTCGAGCGTGCACCGGTTGTCGAAGCCATAGCCGGTCGGCTGCACGACGACCACACGCGTGAGGCCGAGCGCCTGCTGCATGCGCCGATAGGCAGCCACCGGCGCATGGGGCGGTCGAAACGTCGCCGTCGGCGCGAGCGGATACGCATCGTCGTAGATGTGGATATGGCAATCGCACGCGTTGGCGAACCGCGTGCCGCCCGCCTCGTCGCGCGTCATCGCCCGCCCGGTGCGACGGACGCATGCGATGCGCGCCAGCGCGCGAGCCGCGTCGCCTGCGCGGCGTTGACCGCGCCGGTCGGCACGCGTCCGTCGAGCAACGCAGCAAGCTGGTCGACCGTCTCCAGCGCCTGATGCTCGATCGCCGGCAGCGTCAGGCCGCCGATGTGCGGGGTCGCGATGACGCGCGGATGCGCGGCCAGCGCGGGCGTCGGCATCTGGTCCGCCGCGCGGCCGACGTCGAGCGCGCAACCGGCCAGCCGCCCGCTGGCGAGCGCGTCGGCCAGCGCCTGTTCGTCGACGAGTTCGCCGCGCGACGCATTGATGAAGCACGCGCCCGGCTTCATCGCGGCGAATGCCGCCGCATCGATCAGATTCGCGGTGGCCGGCGTGGCCGGCGCAAGGCAGACGACGAAATCCGCGTCGCGCAGCAGCGTGGCGAAGTCGACCTGTTCGAGCGGAGGCGCGTCGACCCGTACGTATGGATCGCTGACGAGCACGCGCATGCCGAGCGCCGTCGCGACCGGGGCGAGATGGCGCGCGATCTGCCCATAGCCGATCAGGCCGAGCGTGCTGCCGCGCAATTCTCGCCCCATCCGGGGCACCGGCGGCGCGCCGCGGTGATACGCGTCCGCGTAGCCGCCGATCCCGCGCGCAAGCTCGATCATCGCGCCGACGACCCATTCGGCGACGGCCGGGCCGAAGCCGGGGCTCGCCTGCGTGATCAGCACGCCGAACGCGCTTGCCGCGGCGACGTCGACCGTCCGGATGTCGACCGCGCAACGCAGGAACGCGGCGAGGGCCGGCAGCCCCGCGAACAGCGCGCGAGGCGCCGGCGTCTGCCGGTACGCGATGATCGCGTCGCATCCCTGCGCGGCGGCAATCAGCTCGTCCGTGTCGAGTTCGCGATCGTGCGGGTTGCAGGTGACGTCCGCGATCGCGCGCAGCGCGCGCAACGCGCTGGCGCCGTAGTAGTGGTCGATCATCCCGGCCGGATGCGTGACGTAGACGCGCGTCATGCGTAATCCCCCCGCGTGCCGGCCGCCTGCGTCGGCGGCGACGCCACCGACGCGCGCTCCACGAGCGTCACGTCCGCGAACACGCATTGCCCGGATGCGGCCGGCGCGTCGCCCTCTTGCCGCATCACGCGCCGCACCATCTCGCCGGCCATTTCGGTGACGGGCAGTTGCACCGTGGTGAGCGCCGGCCACGAGATCGCCGACAGGAAATGACCGTCCATCCCGATGACGGAGACATCGTCCGGCACCCGCAAGCCGCCGTCGCGCAGCCCGGCCATCAGGCCGAGCGCGAACAGGTCGTTGACCGCGACGATGCCGGTCGGCCGCGCCGGATCGGCCGCGAGCTCGACGCCGAGCGCACGCCCGACATCGACGATCACCGAGTCGCCGTATTCGTTCGCGGGGCCGCCGTCGAGCACGCGCGCCTGGGTGGCGCCGCCCGCCTCGCTCGCCACGGCGAGAAAGCCGCGGATCTTGTCGCTGCGGCTCACGGTGACGCCGGCCACCGTCGCGAACGCGAGCCGCGTATGGCCCGCTTCGACGAGCCGGCGCGTCGCGAGCCGCGCGGCCGCCTCGTTGTCGGCCGTCACGTGATCGACCTTCGATTGCTCGCCGGGTGTCGCGCGACGGTCGTAGCTGACGACCGTCATCCCCCGCTCGGCCGCACGCTCGAGGTGGCTTTCGTCGGCGAGCGACGAGATCACGATCACGCGCCGCACGCCGTGCGCATAGAGATCGTCGAAGAACGACGCCTCCTTGCGCGCATCGCGGTACGTGTTGCCGATCAGCACGCGATGGCCATACCGTTCCTGCGCGCAGGCCTCGATCTCGCGTGCGATGTAGCCGTACATCGGGTTCGCCATCGACGGCACCAGCAGCCCGACGAGCGGCGTCTGCCCCGTCTTGAGCTGGCGCGCGAGCGTGCTCGGCCGGTACTGCAGCGCGTCCATCGCCGCCTTCACGCGTTCGAGCGTTTCCGGCTTCATCTGGTCGGTGCGTCCGTTGAGCACGTTCGAAACCGTGCTGACCGAAACGGCCGCATGACGGGCCACGTCCTGAATCGTACTCATGTCGTCTTGCATGGAACGGGCTACAGGCCGAAATGGGCCGGCAGCCACAACGAAAACGCCGGTGCGAAGATCAGCGCCACGAGGGCAGCGAACAGCACCAGCAGGTATTTCACCATCGGCCGAGCTACGCGCCCGACCTCGGTGCCCGTGATCGCGCACGTCGTGAACAGCCCGAGCCCGACCGGCGGCGCGAACAACCCGAACCCCATCGCCACCACCACAACCGTGCCGAAATGCAGCGGATTGATACCGAGCTGCAGTGCGATCGGCGCGAGCAGCGGCCCGAAGATGATCAGCGCGGGCGCGCCTTCGAGCACGGCGCCGAACACGATCATCAGCAGCGCCGCCAGCAGCAGGAACATCGTCGCGCCGTATTGATGGGCAAACGCCGTCATTGTGCCCGAGACGAGGGCCGGAATCTGCTCGATCGACAGCGCGAACGACACGCTCGACGCCGCCGCGACGATGAACAGGATACCGCTCGCCATCGATGCGGCGCGCACGAACACGCGGCCGACCGAGCGCCACGTCAGTTCGCGAAACGCGATCCAGCCCACGACGAGCGCGTAGACCACCGCGAACGCCGACACTTCGGTCGACGTCGCGATCCCCGACGTCACGCCCTTGCCGATCATCGCGACCATGACCAGCGCGACGAGCGCGCCGCCCGCCAGCGGCAGCCATGCGCGACGCTCGCCGAACACCTCGGCCACGTCGATCTTGCGCCCGGTGATCACCGTCACGACCGCGAGCGACGCGGCCAGCACGGCCGCCGGGACGATCCCCGCGACGAACAGCCCGGCGATCGAGATGTTCGCGACGAAGCCCATGATGATCATGTTCACGCACGGCGGAATCGTCTCGGCCATCACCGCGCTGCACGCGAGCAGCGCGGCGGTTTCGTTCGGGTCCTGCCGCGCGCGGCGCACCGCCGGCATCACGACGCCGCCCACCGCCGCGATATCGGCCAGTTTCGAGCCCGATACGCCGGAAAAGCACGCCGTCGCGAAGATCACGATCAGGCCGAGCCCGCCCCGCACGCGCCCGAAGATCCGCAGCAGCAGCTCGACGAGCCGCGCGGACATCCCGTTGGTCTCCATCAGCAGCCCCGCCAGCACGAAGAACGGCACCGCGAGCAGCACGAAGTGGTCGGCCCCGGCCATCACCTGTTGCGAGTAGACGAGCAGCGGCAGCGTCGGATCGGCGAGGAAATACAGCAGCGCCGAAAACGCCAGCACGAACCCGATCGGCACGCCGAGCACCAGCCCGCCGACGAAGCCCGCGACCAGCAGCGTGCCCGGCGCGACCGCCTGCGCGGGCCACAGCGCGTTCCAGCCGTACACGGCGCCCGCGAGCGCCGCACAGCACACGAACGTGCCGATCACCCGGCGGCGCGGCGCGTTCAGCGCATTGGCGAGCGCGAATACGGTCATAAACAGCGCGCCGAACATCATCGGATACCCGTTGATCCAGCCCGGCAGGCCGCCCGTCGTCAGCTGGTCGTACGAATCCGCGAGCAACTGGCACGACGACACCAGCAGGTTCAGCGCGACGGCCGCCACGATCCAGTGGCCGACCTGGATCAGCGCGCCCTGCCAGCGTGCCGGCAGCCGGCCGCGAAACACGTCGATGCCGACATGCTGGCTGCGCCCCAGCACCGTCGCCGCGCCGAAGAACACCAGCACGATCATCAGCGCGCTGGCCACTTCCTCGGCCCAGTCGACCGGGTCGTGCAGG
>NZ_BCPO01000124.1:0-25620 GCF_016586105.1 Burkholderia sp. E168m15 | reverse complement strand
CGGCGCAGCGCCGCATCCAGCACGCGGGCGACGCGATGCGCCGGCTGGCCGGCAGCGGGAGCCGGCGCGGCGCCCGACACGGAGTGCATGTCCATCGCTCACCCCCGCGCGGCGGCAATCGCCGGAAACAGCGGCGCGGTGGCCGGATACTGCTTCGCGAACGCCGCATACAGGCGGTCTTGCATCGTCTGCCGCAGCGCCGCGCGCTCGCCATCGGCCAGCGGGTAAAACGCCATGCCGCGCTGCTTCAGCGCCTGCTCCGCCTGCGCGGCCTTCTGCGCGGCAATCGCGCGCTGCTGCACGGTCGCGTCGGCCACCGCGCGGTCGAAGGCGGGCCGCAGATTGGCCGGAATCCGGTCGAGCGCACGCCGCCCCATCACGACGGTCATCGCCGCGAACACGTGGCGCGATTGCCAGCACGACTTCACGATCTCGTCGAAGCGGCTCGCGAGCACCGTGGCGGGATCGTGTTCGAGACCGTCGACGACGCCCGTCTGCACGGCCATGTACAGCTCGCCGAACGGAATCGGCGTCGGCACCGCGCCCATCGCCTTGAAGGTATCCATGAACGCGGGCGTCGGCAGCACGCGCAGCTTCGTCCCCTTCAGGCCGGACAGCGCCGTCACCGGCTGCTTCGTGAACACGCAGCGCCCGCCGAAATGCGAGCCCCAGGTCAGCACCGAGCATCCCGCGCGCTTTTGCAGCAGCGCGTTCAGGCTCGTGCCGACCGAGCCGTCGAGCGCCTTCGCGACGTGCGCGTAGCTGTCGAACAGGTAGCCGAGATCGAGCATCCCGAGCTCCGGCGCGACCGTGGCCCAGATCGACGAGCCCGCGATCATCATGTCGATCGCGCCGATCTTGACCTGCTGCACGACGTCGCTTTCCTTGCCGAGCTGGCTGTTCGGAAAGTAGTCGACCCGGATCGCGTCGCCCACGCTCGCCTTCAGGTTCGCGGCGAGACGCTCGTACCACACGTAGTGCGCGGCGTTCTGGTCGGCCGGCATCGACGACGAGCAGCGCAGCGTGACGACCGGCTGCTGCGCGCGCACGCTTTCCGGCAAGCCGCCCGCGGCCGCGAGCGTGGCGGCGGACACCGTCTGCAGAAAGCGCCGCCGGGTGTAGGTATTCATGAGTCGTCTCCTGTGCGAGTGCGTCTCGCGACGCGACTGTATCGATTTAGTGTATCGATACAGTAATACGACGACCGATAAGAGAAAAATGGGGGTTTCCCCGTGTTCGAGATGGAAAATCTGAAGGGTATGCGGCTCGTTTCAGGCGAAATTCGTATGAAAAATCGCCGTTTTTCTACGTATTCCGGAGGTGCCGAAAAGAATTCGAGATCATGTTTTCAATCATCAGACGACCGACTTTTCGCGGTACGCGAGCGCCCGTTCGTGCGGGCAAGCGCGTCGCTAAACGCCCGGATCGTCCGTGCTCTCGGTCAGAAACCGCTCGACCATCGCGTTGAACACCGGCAGCGCCGGATTGTCGTTGTCCGCGCGCCACGCGAGATACAACTCGGCCGCCGCGTTGACGCCCGCCAGCGGCCGGAACACCACGCCGTCCACATGAAGCTCGCGCGCCGACGCCGGCACCAGCGCCGCGCCGAGCCCCGCGCGCACGAGACCGAGGATCGTATGCGTCTGGCCGACGTAGTGCAGGTAGTTCGGCAGCCGCCCGGCGCCCGCGAACATCCCCGAGATCATGTCGTGGAAATACTTGCCCTCGTTCGGCGAATAGGCGATGAACGGCTGCCGGTCGAGCTCGTCGGGGCCGATCTGCTCATAGGCCGCGAGCGGCGCGCCTTCCGCGACCGCGACGAGCATCGGTTCGCGCTGCACGAGCCGGTATTCGAGCGGCTGGCGCGCGGCGCGCTGGCGCACGAAACCCGCGTCGAGCATCCGCGACGCGAGTGCGTCGATCTGCACGGTCGACACCATTTCGCGCAATTCGACGTCGACGTCCGGCAACGCATGCGCCGCGTGCGCGAGCAGCACCGGGATCATCCGGTATGCACTGACGGCCGTGAAACCGAGCGTGATGCGCCCGGCCCCGCCGTGCGCGACGCGCTGCGCGGCCTGCTCGGCGCGCGCGGAGAATTCGAGGATGTGCCGCGCGTCGCGCAGGAAGCGTTCGCCGGCCGCGGTCAGGCTCACCTGCCGGCTGCTGCGCTCGAGCAGCGCGATGCCGAGCGCGTGCTCGAGCAACTGGATTTGCCGGCTGAGCGGCGGCTGGGTCATGAAGAGCCGCCTGGCCGCGCGGCCGAAATGCAGTTCTTCGGCGACCGCGACGAAGCAGCGAAGCTGGTGCAGTTCAATCATCCAAATCTTGAATCAATCGATAGTCTTTTGATGTTAGACCGATATCGATGCGATTTCTATACTCGGTTCCACCTGATGCACGGCCCGCGCCGCGCACGACGACCGAGACCTTCATGACCATCGACATCCTGCTGACCCAGCCGCTGCCCGCCACCATCGACGCCGAACTGTCCGCCCGCTACACCGTGCATCGGCTGTATGCGGCCGAGCAACCGGACGCGCTGCTCGATCGCGTGGCGCCGCGCATTCGCGGCGTCGTGACGGGCGGCGCGAACGGCCTGTCCGCCGCGCTGATGGACCGGTTCGACGCGCTCGAGATCGTCGCGATCAACGGCATCGGCACCGATGCGGTCGATCTCGAGCGCGCCCGGGCGCGCGGCATCCACGTGACCACGACCCCCGACGTGCTGACCGACGACGTCGCCGACATGGCGTTGGGGCTGATCCTGATGACCCTGCGCGACCTCGGCGCCGGCGAGCGGATCGTGCGCGCCGGCCGCTGGGGCAAGGCGGCCCAGCCGCTCGCGACGCAGGTCACGGGCAAGCGGCTCGGCATCGTCGGACTCGGACGCGTCGGACGCGCGATCGCGCAACGCGCGCAGGCGTTCCGGATGCCCGTCAGCTACTTCGGCCCGCGCGAGCAGCGCGACAGTGGCTATCGCTTCGTACCCGACCTCGCCGCGCTCGCGCGCGACAGCGACGTGCTCGTGATCGCGGCCTCGGCCGATCACGGCAACGTGCTGGTGACGGCCGACGTGCTCGCGGCACTCGGCCCCCAAGGATTCCTGATCAACGTCGCGCGCGGCAAGCTGGTCGACGAAGCCGCGCTCGTGCGCGCGCTGGCCGACGGCACGATCGCCGGCGCCGGTCTCGACGTGTTCGCGAACGAACCGCACGTGCCGGCCGCGCTGCTCGAACTCGATCGCGTCGTCGTGCAGCCGCACCGTGCGAGCGCCACGCATGAAACGCGGGAGGAAATGGGCCGCATCGTGCTCGCCAACCTCGCCGCGTGCTTCGCGGGCCAGCGCCCGCCGACCAGCGTCACGCGCTGAGCGCGGCACGTCCCTTCCCGTTACAACACCGATGCCTTCGCACGACGAAGGCCAGGAGACATGCATGTCCAATCGATCCAGCGGCGCTGCGCTCGCCGCATCGCCCGCCGCGTCGCGCACGATCGGCCGCGTCCGTTATGCGGTCCTCGCGCTGATTTTCGCGGTCACCGTCGTCAACTATGCGGACCGCGCGACGATGTCGATCGCCGGCACCGGCGTCGCGCACGACCTCGGACTCACGCCCGTGCAGCTCGGCGTCGTCTTTTCGGCGTTCGCGTGGGCCTATGCGATCGGCCAGATTCCGGGCGGCTGGCTGCTCGACCGCTTCGGCGCGCGGCGCGTGTACGGCCTGAGCCTGTTGCTGTGGTCGGTATTCACGATGTTGCAGGGCACGGTCGGCGGGTTCGCGTTGCAGGGCGCGGCCGCGACGCTCGCGCTGTTCGTGATGCGCTTCATGCTCGGTCTCGTCGAATCGCCGGCGTTTCCGGCCAATTCGCGGATCGTCGCCTGCTGGTTCCCCACCGCCGAACGCGGCACCGCGTCGGCGCTGTTCAATTCCGCGCAATACATGGCCGTCGTGCTGTTCACGCCGGCGATGGCGTGGCTCACGCATGCGCTCGGCTGGGAACACGTATTCCTGTGGATGGGGCTACTCGGCATCGCGCTCGCCGCGCTGTGGTTCGCGTGGTATCGCGAGCCGCACGGCCACCCGCGCGTGACCGACGCGGAGCGCGACTACCTGCGCGCCCATGGCGCGCTCGTCGATCTCGAGGCGAACCGCGTGCGCGAGCGACCGCGCGTGTCGTGGCACGACGTGTCGCAACTGTTCCGCCACCGGAACCTGTGGGCGATCTACATCGGCCAGTACTGCATCACGGCGCTCACCTACTTCTTCATCACGTGGTTCCCGATCTACCTGATCAAGGGGCGCGGGATGACGATCATGGAAGCCGGCTGGGTCGCCGCGCTGCCGGCGATCTGCGGCTTCACGGGCGGCGTGCTCGGCGGCGTGCTGTCGGACTGGCTGATCCGGCGCGGCATGCATCCGTCGCGGGCGCGCAAGACGCCGTTCGTCGCGGGGATGGCGATGGCGACGCTGCTCGTGCTCGCGAACGGCGCATCGTCAAACGCGATCGTGATCACGCTGATGACGATCGCGTTCTTCGGCAAGGGGCTTGCGGCGGTCGGCTGGGCCGTGCTCGCCGACACGGCGCCGGAAGGCATGGTCGGGCTGAGCGGCGGCGTGTTCAACGGCCTCGGCAACATCGCGGGAATCGTCACGCCGCTCGTGATCGGCTACTTCGTCGCGAGCACGGGTTCGTTCGCCGGTGCGTTGTGGTTCGTCGCCGCGCACGGGCTGATCGGCATTGCGGCGTACGTGTGGCTCGCGGGCCGCTTCGAGCGCATCCGCATCGCGCCGGCCGCATGAGCGCCGCGGCGGCACGCAGGCGCCGTCACGCGCGCTGGCGGCTGCTCGGCACGTGCTCGGTCGTCAGCCGGTCGAGTTCGCGCAGATCGTTCTCCAGCGCGGGCGTGAGCGTCGTGCGCAGGTGGTCGAGGAAGGTGCGGATCTTCGCATCGAGATAGCGGCGCGTCGCGTAGACGGCATAGACGCTCACCGTCTGCAGCCGGTAATCGGGCAGCACGCGGATCAGGCGCCCTTCGCGGATATCGTCGAGCACCGTATACAGCGCCACGCATGCGATTCCGCGGCCGGCCCGCACCGCGACGCACAGCGCGTCCGGCACGTTGACCTGGAACGGCGCCGGCTGCAGCTCGTAGACGGCTTCCTCGCCGTCACTGCGCTCGAGCCGCCATTCGCCGGCCGGCGAGGCGGGCGTGTCGAGGCGCAGGCAGACGTGGTTCGGCAGTTCGTCGGGCGTCTGCGGCGTGCCGTGCCGGGCCAGATACTCGCGCGACGCGACGAGTACGCTGCAGCTCGTGCCGCAGGTCTGCGCGACATAGCCCGAATCGGGCAACTGCGACGCGGTCACGATCGACACGTCATACCCCTCTTCGACCAGGTTCGGCATCCGCTGCGCCAGCGTCAGCTCGACCGACACGTCGGGGTTGTCCTCCTGGTAACGCACGATCGACGACACGACATGACTCTGCCCGAGCCCCGTCATCGCATGGATGCGCATCTTGCCGCTCGGCCGCAGCAGCGCGTTGCGCGCCTCCGCGTTCGCGTAGTCGAGTTCCGCGAGGATCGATTTCGCGCGCTCGAAATAGCGCTCGCCGCTTTCGGTCAGGCCGAGGTGGCGGGTCGTGCGATGCAGCAGGCGCGTCTGTACGTGGGCTTCGAGGTTCGAGACCGCGCGCGACACCTGCGCGGTGGTCGCGTCGATTTCCTTCGCGACGGCGGTAAAACTGCCGGCTTCGACGACGCGCACGAACAGGCGCATGTTTTCGAGCATGTCCATTGAATTGGCTTGGGGAGAGTCAGTGGGGAGGCGTCGGCGGCGCTCGCGTCAGAGGCGCAACGGAACACGGCCGCGAACCACGTCGAATCGATCACCGGGCCGGGGGGAAGGCAGGAGAGCGGGCATCGCGGACGGGGTTCTGGCATGACGGGGGAATTCAGTGCGCCGAATTGTACGCCGCTGCAGACAAATTTGCGCGGTTACGCATGCGCAAGCTCTCATGGGATGAAAGGAATTTGCAAGGCTTGCGCGTCGCGCGCGTGCAACGGCATGATGCGGCGCGGCAATTTGTATCACAACACGATATAATTCGACGCTCGTCGCCGCGCCCCCCCGCGTTGTCGATTTTTACCGCTTACCGTCCATGTCGTCAGGCTCCTCCCCGTCGCGCCGCACGTTGCGGCAATGGCTGCACAGCTTCATACCCCATCCGATGACCCTCGGCTGGCGCGAGCGCCTGCGCTCGTGCGCCGGTGCGCTCGTGGGCATCGCGACGGTCGGCGTCACGATGCGGCTGCTGCCCGGCGTGCCGGGCCTCGTGCCGCTGCTCGTCGCGCCGATGGGGGCATCGGCCGTGCTGCTGTTCGCGGTGTCGGCAAGCCCGCTCGCGCAGCCCTGGTCGATCATCGGCGGCAATCTCGTCGCGGCGACGGTCGGCGTCGCGTGCGCGCAATGGATCGTCGATCCGATCACGGCCGCCGCGGTCGCGATCGCCTGCGCGATCGGCGGCATGTTCGCGCTGCGCTGCGTGCACCCGCCGTCGGGCGCCGTCGCGCTCACGGCCGTGGTCGGCGGCCCGGCGATTCATGCGCTCGGCTTCGGCTTCGTCCTGCAGCCGATCGCGCTGCAATCGGCGATCCTGCTGTCGGCCGCGCTCGTCTATCACACGCTGACCGGGCACCGCTACCCGCACGGCGGCGTGCGGCCCGAAGCGAAACCGCAGGCCGGCGCCGCCGCACCGGCGCGCGGCGGCTTCACGCGCGGCGACCTCGATGCAGTGCTGAAGCGTCGCAGCGAATGGCTCGACGTCGATCCGGACGATCTCGAAACGCTGCTGCGCGAAACCGAAATGCAGGCTTATACGCGCACGTTCGGCCAGTTGAAGTGCGCCGACCTGATGACGAAACATGCGATCGAGGTCGCGCCGTCGACGTCGGTCGCGGCCGCGCTCACGCTGCTCGACCGCCATCGCGTGAAGGCGCTGCCCGTGGTCGACGGCGAAGGCCGCCTCATCGGCATCGTCACGCGCGCCGACCTCACGCGCCCGCCGCGCCGTCCGGCCCCGCTGTGGCAGCGCCTGTCCGCACGGTTGCCGCAATCGTTCGGCGGCCGGCCCGCGAGCGTCGCGTCCGTGATGACGCGCGACGTCGCGTCGGTGCCGGAAACGCTGCCGATCACGGCGCTCGTGCCGCTGTTCACGCATTCGGGCCACCACCATATTCCGGTCGTCGATGCGTCGGACCGGCTCGTCGGCATCATCACGCAGACGGATCTCGTCACGGGCCTTTATCAGCAGACCCAAATGCTCGAGGCCGCGTAGCGCGCATCACGCCCCGTACCCGCCCGCGCAACGCGGAATGCAGCCATTCCGCACGATTGCGTCCATTTATGTCATGTTGTGATATATTAATCGCCACCGTAACCGACTGCCCGACCTCGATGACCGATACCCGACGCGCGCTGGCGAAAAGCGATTTTCAGCAACTGTCCGAGTTCCGCTACCAGATGCGCCGCTTCGAGCGCTTCTCCGAACGCGCCGCGCAAAGCGAAGGCGTGACGCCGCTGCAATACCTGCTGCTGCTGCACATCAAGGGCTATCCGCATCGCGAATGGGCGACCATCGGCGAGCTCGCGGAACGCCTGCAGGCGCAGCACCACGGCGTCGTGGCGCTGGTGACGCGCTGCGAAGCGCTCGGGCTCGTGAAGCGCAAGCCGAGCGAAGCCGACCGCCGCCAGGTCGAAGTCCACCTCGAACCGGCCGGCGAAACGCTGCTCGCCCGTCTCGCAGCCATGCATCGCGCCGAGCTGAAGTCGCTCAAGGGCGCGTTCCAGGTTCCCCAGATCGATTCCTGACCCTTGCCCTTGCCACTCTCACTCCCACTCCGATGAACGCCCCACACAAACGCGATTTCTCGACCAACGCACGCCTGCCCAGGATCGCGTTGCTGGCCGCCGGGATCGGCCTGCTCAGCACGCTTGCCGCGTTCGTGCTGTTGAGCCTGATCCGCCTGTTCACGAACCTGTTCTTCTTCCGGCAGTTCTCGTTCGCCGAGCATTCGCCCGCGACCAACACGCTGGGCGCATGGGTGATCGCGGTCCCGGTGATCGGCGGGCTGATCGTCGGCTTGATGGCGCGTTTCGGCTCGGAGAAGATCCGCGGCCACGGCATTCCGGAAGCGATCGAGGCGATCCTGTTCGGCAAGAGCCGCATGTCGCCGAAGGTCGCGATCCTCAAGCCGCTGTCGTCCGGCGTCGTGATCGGGAGCGGCGGCCCGTTCGGCGCCGAAGGCCCGATCATCATGACGGGCGGCGCGCTCGGCTCGCTGATCGCGCAATGCGTGCACGTGACCGCCGCCGAACGCAAGACGCTGCTCGTCGCCGGTGCGGCCGCGGGCATGACGGCCGTGTTCGGCACGCCGGTGGCCGCCGTGCTGCTCGCGGTCGAGCTGCTGCTGTTCGAATGGCGTCCGCGCAGTTTCCTGCCGGTCGCGCTCGCGTGCGCGGTGGCAGGCTTCGCACGCACGGTGTTCTTCGGCGTCGATCCGCTGTTTCCGCTGACGACCGCCGCGCCGACGCCCGTCGCGCTGCTGTCGTGCATCGTCGCGGGCCTGCTGTCCGGCATGCTCGCGTGCGGCCTGTCGGCGGCGCTCTACCGCGTCGAAGACACCTTCGCGAAACTGCCCGTGCACTGGATGTGGTGGCCGGCGCTCGGCGCGATCGTGATCGGCATCGGCGGCTGGCTCGAACCGCGCGCGCTCGGGGTCGGCTACGACGTGATCGGCGACCTGCTGCACCAGCACATCGCGCTGAAGATCGCGCTCGCCCTGCTGATCGTGAAGGCCGTGATGTGGGTGATCGCGCTTGGCTCCGGCACCTCGGGCGGGGTGCTCGCCCCGTTGCTGATGCTCGGCGCCGGCCTCGGCACCGTGCTGTCGCCGGTGCTGCCGGGCGGCGATCCGGCGCTGTGGCCGCTCGTGTGCATGGCCGCCACGCTCGGCGCGACGCTCGGCGCCCCGCTCACCGCGATCGTGTTCGCGTTCGGCCTCACGCACGACGCCAATGCGCTGCTGCCGCTGCTCGCCGCGACGCTCGTCGCGCACGGCTTCGCGACCGTCGTGATGAAGCGCTCGATCATGACGGAAAAGATCGCGCGCCGCGGCTATCACATCTATCGCGAATACGGCGTCGATCCGCTCGAGCGGCACGACATCGGCGAAGTGATGACGTCGGCCGATCGGCTCGTCGCGATCGACGGCGCGGCGACGCTCGATACCGTCGAGACGCAATACTTCGGCGCGACGCAGACGCACCGCGCATACCCTGTCGTGCAGAACGGCCGCCTGCTCGGCCTGGTCGACCGTGCAACGCTCGATGCACAGCGCGCGCGGGCCGGCGCCGACACACCGATCTCGGCCGCGTTCGCCGACCGCGCGCCGGCCGTCGCGCTGGCGCACGAACCCTGCCGTGTCGTCGCGTCGCGCCTCGCGATGCTCGGCCTCGAACGCCTGCCGGTGGTCGCCGACGAGCAATCGCTGCGCATCACCGGCATCGTGTCGCGCAGCGACCTGATCAAGCCGGCGCTCCAGCACTTCGACGACGAACACAAACGCGAGCGCTTCCGTCCGGTCGTCCCGGTCAACCTGCGCGACTTCAGTTCGCGCAAGGCCGGCTGACACGGCCCGCATGCGCGGCACCCGCCGCGCATCGCTTCCCCACCTCTCCTCGCTGCACGATGCCGCGCGCCCGTCGCGCGCTGCATCGCCTCCCGCCGCTGTCCTTCGTTTAAAGTTGGTTAACAATTCGCCAGACGAAAGTTTGTCATCATGGTGCTCATGCGACGGGGCCATTCATTAGCCATTCCACTTCGCCATCAGATAAAGAGTCGCGGCACGGCATGCACGCACATGCCGCCCGCCGCGACCATCCACTCACCACACCACGACCGGGCAGCGCACCGACCGCGCGCCGCATGACGTCGAGCCGTACATGACGCATGCCGCGCCGCAGCAACATGCGCAGCATCCGAGCCGCCGTTTGGCAAGCGCGTTAACAACTTGTTTCGGAATCACCGGAACCGTGCCTGCCCGATGCGATCTCACTTGCACGCAGCACTGCTGCGCATCCCACTCAATCAATCACGACTCGAGGGAGATAACGTGAACGTGAAATACTTACCGCTCATCGCATTGACCGTGGCAATTTCTGCTCATGCCGCTGAACCTGCCGTGCAGAACGTGGGACAAAGCCAGAAAGACGCGCCCGATGTCTCGGCGTGCATCGCCAAGACCTGGGCCGACAAGTCGCAACAACAGGTGATCTCGCAGAACGTGCTGGCCAACGGCCTCGCGACCGACGTGTACGCGCCGGGCCAGCAGCCGCCGAACGGCGCCGCCGCGATGGTTCGTCCGTCGTGGAAGCCCGGTGCGAAGACCTGGGTCGGCGTGCGCGGCGATGCAGCGTCCGCCGGCGACATCAACGCCTGCCTGTAACGATGTAACGAGAACAGGCGCTTCGGATGGCCTTGCGCCATCCGCTTGCGACGAGCCCCGCTTCGGCGGGGCTTTTTCTTTACCGCGCGCGCAGGGCGCGGGTCTTACAGGTAGCTGCAGACGTAATCGAGCGTTTCGAGCACTTCGATGTCGAAACGGCTCTTGCCCGGCACCGAGAACGATTCGCCGGCGCCGTAGGTCTGCCATTCGCTGCTGCCGTCGAGCTTCACGCGGCACTTGCCGGCCTGCACTTCCATCAATTCGGGCGCATCCGTGCCGAAGTTGAGCGCGCACGGCAGGATCACGCCGAGCGTCTTGCGCGTGCCGTCCGGGAAGAGCACGGTATGCGACACGCACTTGCCGTCGAAATAGACGTTCGCGCGCTTGACGACCGATACGTTGTCGAATTGGGTTGCACTGGTCATGTGATGCCTCTGATTGCTGGATGCTTGATGGCGATGGAGTAGGAGGCCGGCCGGAGCGGCGGGCCGGTCGCTATGATACCGGCTTGCGCGACGCACACCGCAATGGCACGCGGCCGGCGCATGCCCGGCACGCAATCATCAGGATCACTACGCGATCCGCACAGGGCATGTGTTCATCGCAGCCCCTTGCGTCGCGCGGAATCGCGCAGGCAATCGAGCAGCATCGCTGCGGCCGGCGTCAGCGGGCTGTCGCGGCGCGTAACGACCTGCACCGATACGGCCGGCAAGCGCTCGCGAATCGGCAGCACCGCGAGCTGATCGCGCGCCCACTCGCCTTGCAGCAATTGCTCGGGCATCGATGCGATCAGGTCACAACCGGTCATCAGGCTGTGCGCGAGACCGAAGCTCGGGCATTCGACGACACGCGCGGGCACCGGCAACCCGTACGCGACGAACGAGTTGAACAGCACCTGCGTGGAGCTTTCCGGCGACGGATTCATCAGCCAGTCGGCCTCGACGAGATCGGCGAGCGATGTGGCCGACGCGAGCGGATGCCCTTTGCGCGCGACGATCAGCGAGCGGCTCGCGTAGAGCTCCGCATGATCGAACTCGGCGGCCAGCAGTTCGGGCACGACGACGGCCACCGCGAAATCGAGCGAACCGTCGTGCAGACGCGGCAGCGCGACGCCCGGAAACCCTTCGACCAGATTGACGCGTGCCACCGGAAAGCGGCGCCGGAATGCGCGGAATGCGTCGGGCAGGATCGTCACCGCCGCCGCGGGCGTGATCGCCGCCGCGACGGAACCCGTCATTGCGCCCTGCGCCTGCTCGATGTCGTCGCGGGCGCGCTGCATTTCGGCGACGATCAGCCGCGCGCGCACCTGCAGTTGCTGGCCGAACGCAGTGAGCTGCACGCCGCGCGCGGTACGCACGACGAGCGATACGCCGAGCGCGATCTCCAGCTCCTTGACCGCCTTCGTCAGCGCGGCCGGCGACACGTTCAGGCGCCGCGCGGCCGCGCGAATGCTGCCTTCCTCCGCGGCGGTGACGAACGCTTTCAGCTGATGGTATTTCATGGGGCAATGCGTGATTCGTGGAAACCCTGTGCGCGGCGCGACGCAGTGGCTCAGGGTATTCCCGAGCGGCAACCGACGGTGTGCACCAAAGCAATTTAGCAGCTTCTGGTACCCAAAAGAAATTTATATGCTTGGTCGTCATATGCGCGTCAAACGCTCCCCCCGCCCCACAGGAGACACCATGCTGCAAGCCGTGAACCCCGTCATCCCCGGCATCGCCGCGATCGCCCCCGAGCTCGTCGAGGTGCGCCGCCGCATCCACGCCCATCCCGAACTCGCATTCGAAGAAACGCTCACGAGCGACCTCGTCGCCGAGCTGCTCACCGGCTGGGGCTACGACGTGCATCGCGGCATCGGCAAGACGGGCGTGGTCGGCGTGCTGCGCGAAGGGCAAGGCACGCGCACGGTCGGGCTGCGCGCCGACATGGACGCGCTGCCGCTCGCGGAAACCACCGGCCTGCCGTACGCGAGCCGCCACGCGAACAAGATGCACGCATGCGGCCACGACGGCCACACCGCGATGCTGCTGTGCGCGGCGCGCCATCTCGCGGCGACGCGTCAGTTCTCCGGCACGCTGAACCTGATCTTCCAGCCGGCCGAGGAAAATTTCGGCGGCGCGAAGGCGATGATGGACGACGGCCTGTTCGACCGTTTCCCGTGCGACGCGATCTTCGCAATCCACAACATGCCGGGCCGCGCGGCCGGCGACATGGCGTTCCGCACCGGCGCCGCGATGGCGTCGGCCGACCGCGTGACGATCACGCTGCGCGGCGTCGGCGGTCACGGCGCGATGCCGCATTTCGCGCGCGATCCGATGTCCGCCGCGGGCAGCATCATGGTCGCGCTGCAGACGATCGTCGCGCGCGAGGTCGACGCGCAGCATGCGGCGGTGATCACGGTCGGCAGCGTGCAGGCTGGCGAAACCTTCAACATCATTCCCGAAACCGTCGTGATGAAACTGTCGGTGCGCGCGCTGAACGCCGACGTGCGCGCGCTGCTCGCGCGTCGCATCGAAGCGCTCGCGAAAGGCCAGGCGGAAAGTTTCGGCGTCACCGCGGAAGTCGACTACGACTACGGCTACCCGGTGCTCGTCAATCACGCGGAACCGACCGCGTTCGCGGCCGACATCGCGCAGCAGATGCTCGGCGCCGAACGCGTCGAAACCGACGCCGCGCCACTGATGGGCAGCGAGGATTTCGCGTTCATGCTCGAAGCGCGCCCCGGCTGCTACGCGTTCATCGGCAACGGGACCGGCAGCAAGGGCGGCTGCATGGTGCACAACCCCGGCTATGACTTCAACGACGACATCCTCGCGATCGGCGCGAGCTACTGGGTCCGCGTCGCCGAAGCCTGGCTCGCGGCCTGACGGCCCTTCACCACGCAGTTTCGCGCTCAACCCGGGGGAACCCCATGGAAACGTCCGCTCTTCCGTTCGCCGGCACGCCGGTCGATGCCCGCGCCGCCGCGAAGAAGCGCCGGCTGATCGCGGCCGCGGCCGTCGGCAACGCGCTCGAGTTCTACGACTTCACGGTCTACAGCTTCTTCGCGCTCCTGATCGGCAAGCTGTTCTTTCCCGTGCATTCGTCGTTCGGGCAGTTGATGCTCGCGGTCGCGAGCTTCGGGGTCGGCTTCGTCACGCGTCCGCTCGGCGGGCTCGTGATCGGGATGTATGCGGACCGCGCCGGCCGCAAGAAGGCGATGATCCTCACGCTGCTGCTGATGGCGCTCGGCACTGCGACGATCGCGGTCGCGCCGACCTTCGCGCAGATCGGCATCGCCGCGCCGCTGCTGCTCGTGCTCGCACGGCTGCTGCAGGGGTTCGCGTCGGGCGGCGAAGTCGGCGCATCGACGACGCTGCTGCTCGAACAGGCGCCGCAGCATCGTCGCGGCTTCTATGCGTCGTTCCAGTTCTCGAGCCAGGGGCTCGCCGCGCTCGCGGGCGCGCTCACCGGCGTGGCGCTGACGTCGACGCTGAGTGCCGCGCAACTCGAAAACTGGGGCTGGCGCGTGCCGTTCATCATCGGCACGCTGTTCGTGCCGCTCGGCTACTGGCTGCGCCGCACCGTCGAGGAAGTGCCTGCGGCGGTGCCCGCGCCCGCCGCCGCGCACGACGAACCGGTTGCGTCGCTGCCGCTCGCCGACGTGCTGCGCCATCACGGCAAGGCCGTGTTCGCGGGCCTCGGCGTGACGATCGGCGGCACGTCGATCCATTACATCATCGTGTTCTACATGGCGATCTACGGCGTGCAGGTGCTGCACCTGCCGACCTGGCTGTCGATGACGGCCGGCTGCGTCGCCGGGGCGATCCTGATGCTCGTGACGCCGATCGGCGGCCACCTGTCCGACGTGTTCGGGCGCAACCGGATCGTCTGGTGGACGCGCATCGTGCTGATGGCCGCGATCTATCCGGCGTTCATCGCGCTGAACCGCTGGCCGGGCGCCGTGTCGCTGCTGTCGATCATCGCCGCGCTGTCGATCGTGCATTCGATCAACATCGGTGCGACCGGCGCGATGCTTGGCGAGTTGTTTCCGCGGGCCGTGCGTGCGACCGGCGGTGCGCTCGTGTATAGCGTCGGCGTCGCGATCTTCGGCGGCTTCGCGCAGTTCTTCGTCACGTGGTTGATCGCGGCAACCGGGAATCCGAATGCGCCGGCATGGTATGCGATCGGCTGTGGTGCGATGACGTTGCTCGCGATTCGCTGCATGGAGGAAAAGGCGGGGAAGGCGCTGGACTGAGTAGCAGACGATGCGCGGCTCGTGAAGCGTGATTGACGTCACGCGCCCGCATCGGGCATCATCAATCAATGCACAACGCGACGATCACCCTTTCGACGACCACGCGCACGACCGCCTTCGGCGGGCCCGTGCGGCGAGTGCGCGCAAGATCGTAGCGTCACCGATTCCCACAGGCCCCGCCGGTTCCGGACGGGGTCTCGTCGTTTCTCCGTCTGCATCGGCCACTCAGGAGAAACGCAATGTCCGAAGCCCCTTCCCCGAAACGCGCGCTGCTCGTGATCGACATGCAGGTCGGGCTGTTTCATGGTCCCGATCGTCCGCATGACGGTGAACGCCTGCTGGCCAATATCAACCGGCTGATTCACCGAGCGCATGACAGCGGTACACCCGTGTTCGCCGTGCGTCACACCGGCCCGGCCGGCTCGCCGATCGCGCCCGACGCGCCGCTGGCCGCGCTGCTGCCGGAGCTTGCGATCGATACCGCTCGCGACATCGTGTTCGACAAGACGCGGCCGAACTGCTTCGCGGGCACGCGACTCGCCGAGTGGCTGCATGCGGCTGGGATCGGCGAGATCGTGATTGCGGGGATGAAGACGCAGTACTGCGTCGATACGACGTGCCGTGCGGCCGGCGATCTCGGCTTTCGCGCCGTGCTCGTGGCCGATGCGCATACCTGCATGGATACACCCGCGCTACCGGCCGAGCGGATTGTCGCGCACCATAATGCGACGCTTGCAGGCCCGTTTGCGACGCTGACAACGACCGAGGCGTGCGTGTTCTGACGCACCGCGCGCCGATCGGACTGCAGTACGCGAGCGCCCGCGTTGCAAGAGCGTCAGCAGGTGCCGTCAATTGACGGCGCGCCGATCACTCGATGCGTCATACCGACGTTCGAGGACAGAACTGGTCTCGAAGCGGCAGAAGAGCCATGTTGAGGCCATATCGCGTCACGTCACTGACAGCGCCGATACGGCACACGCCGTAAACGCAAAAAGGCACGGACTTCACCGCCCGTGCCTTTTTCACCTGAGCAAACCGCCCGCGCTCAGAACGTATGCATCATCCCCACATACGCGCCCGTCTGCGACTCGCCTGTCATCGGGCTCGTCCCCGACGTCGCATCCCGCGGCGTCGCGAGCAGCGAGAAGTTCGAATTCCCGCCGTTGCGCACATACGCAACCGTCCCATACAGGAACGTACGTTTCGACAGATTGTACGTGGTACCGAGCACGTACATCATCGCGTGCCCCGACGGATCGTGCGACGCATCGCCGCCGCCGTCGCCGACCTTCACGTAATACCCGCCCCCCGTCACCGCCCACTGCGGCGTCGCCGAGTAGGTTGCGCCGAGCCAGTAGTGATCGGCACGATCGGCAACACCAGCCGGACTATCCGGCGCCTGGTAGTGCGTATACGCCCCCTGGATCTTGAACTTCGACACCTTCACGTTCGCACCGACGAAGTACTCGCGCGACGCCGTGAAGACGTTGCTGAACTTGCCGTTGTTGTCGCGCAGCTCGTCGTAGATGCCGCGCACGTCGAGCACCGGCGAGTGGTACGAGATCATGATCCCGTCCGAGCGGCCGAAATCGTCGGGCGCGCCGTAGTTGAAGCCGCGCGACTGGTTGCCGAACGCGTATTGCGCCTGCACGTCGAAGCCGCCGATCACCGGGCTGTGATATTCGATGTTGTTGCTGGTCTGCTGCCAGTTGCGGCCACGCACGAGCGACGCCGACGAAAACGCCTGCTGGACGAACGGATCGAATTCCCACACGCCGTCGCTGTCGATGAACAGGTTGCGGCCGGCCTGCAATTGGCCCCACGTGTTGCTCTTCAACCCGACGTATGCGCGCCGTGACCACATGCGCCCGCCGCCCGTCTGGCCGTTCATCACCTGGAACGCGGTTTCCAGGTTGAACACCGTCGACAGGCCGCCGCCGAGATCCTCGACGCCCTTCAGCCCGAACATGCTGGTGCCCCAGTCGCCGCTTTCCGCGCTCCAGCGCGTCCCGCTGCCACCGTTCGGCTTCGCGATGTGGTTCAGGTATTCGACGCCGCCGTCGATCCGGCCGTACAGCGTGACGCTCGTCTGTGCAAACGCAGCCGCCGGCGTGGCGGCCGCAATCAGCCATGCGAAGTATTTGAGTCGCAAAATGATGCCCCCTCGAAGTCTCGACCGTCCGACGCGCGCCCCATGCACGCGCCTCGGGTCCGCTTATCCGCGATCGATCGAAAAACGTCCGGGGCCCGCCGCGCAGAGCGCGAGCAAGCCGCCCGAGATCGCGATGTTCTTGTAGAAATGAATCATGTTGTTGATCTGCTCGCCGCCCGTCATCGTCCAGTAGTGGTGGCCGATGATGCCGGTGCCGATCGTATACAGCGCAAGCAGCAGCGCGAGCGCGCGCGTCTGGAAACCGACGAGGATCGCGATCCCGACGAACAGCTCCATCACGACGGAAATCGCCGCCGAGATGATCGGCGCCGGCGCGCCCTCGCTCCCCATGAACGCGATCGTACCGGAGAAGTCGATAATCTTCTTCCAGCCGAACATCACGAACAGGATCACGAGCAGAATGCGGGACAGCAGCAGCAGCACATCGCGCTGGGACGCGAGAAACGGTTGATTCGGTGTCATGGTGTGATCAACGAAAACGATGCGCGCAACTGCACGCACCGGATTGCCTGTGAACCGGGGCGAGCGGCCAACCGCGCCGCCCGCCCCGCTCTGCAACAACCGGCATCGGGGCCCGCCCGATGTGCTGTGCTCCTCCTCTTTTCTGTTGTCGCCCTGCTTCGTCGCGTGCCGCGTCAGCGCAGCTTCGCGACGTCCTGCTCGGTCACCTTCGCGGCCGGATTGCCGAACTGCCCGGTCAGGTAGTTCGTGAGCGCGGCGATCTGCGCATCCGACAGCTCGTGACGGAACGCGGGCATCCCGACGTCCTCGCTGCCGGCCTTGCGCTGCACGCCGTTCAGGATCACCTGCACGAGGTTGGTCGGATTCGGCGCGCCGACCGTCGAGTTGTGGAACAGCGGCGGGTAGTAACCGTCCGGCGTACCCTTGCCCTGCATCTGGTGGCAGGTCGCGCAGTTGCCGAGATACAGGCGCGCCGGATCGATACCCGACGACGCGAGCGCGACGCCGCGCAGCTTCAGGCCATCCTCGGCCGGCTTGCCCCACGACGAGCGCGACTGCTTCGCGTCGCCGCTGGCCACCGCCGGCACCGTACGGATGTACGTCGAGATCGCCCCGATGTCGGCTTCGGTCATCTTCGAGAAGCTGTGCTCGATCGCCTCGGCCATCGGGCCGGCTGCCTGCGCGAGGCCCGGCACGCTGCCGGTGCGCAGATACTGGACGAGCTGCTGCTGCGTCCAGCCGCCGATCCCCGCGTTCGGGTCGGACGTGATGTTGTAGCCGTCCCAGCCCGCGAGCACCGAGCCCGACAGGAAGCTGCCGCCCGTTTCGTCGAGCGACTTCTCCTGCATCGCGATGCCGCGCGGCGTGTGGCACGTGCTGCAGTGCGCGAGGCCCTGCACGAGATACGCGCCGCGGTTCCACTCGGCGCTCTGCGCCGGCTTCGGCTGATAGACGCCGTCCTTCAGGAACAGCCAGTTCCAGATCTTCAGCGGCCAGCGCATGCTGAGCAGCGCGGGGATCTCGTTCTTCGGCGGCGCCTGCTTGACCGGTTCGACGCCGTGCATGAAGTACGCGTACAGCGCCTGCACGTCGTCGTCGTTGATCTTCGCGTACGACACGTACGGCATCGCCGGATACAGGTTGTCGCCGTTCTTCGACACGCCGTGCCGCACCGCACGCTCGAAGTCGTCGAACGTCCAGTTGCCGATGCCCGTATCCGGGTCGGGCGTGATGTTGCTCGTATAGATCTTGCCGAGCATCGGCACCGGCATGCCGAGGCCGCCCGCGAACGGCTTGCCGCCCTTTGCGGTGTGGCAGGCCATGCAGTCGCCCGCGACCGCGAGGTATTCGCCGCGCTTGACCTGCGCGGGATCGGCCGAATCGGCCGCGCGTGCGAGGCCGGGCAGCGCGAGGCAGCCGGCCAGGAGGAAGGTGAGAGTAGATTTCCGCACGGTCAGACTTCCTTCTTCAGCGTGTCCGACATCCGCAGCGCGAGCGCCGCGATCGTCAGCGTCACGTTCACCGTACCGACGGTCGGCATCGTCGAACTGCTCGAGATGAACAGGTTCGGATGGTCGAACGTGCGGCAGTCCTTGTCGACGACCGAGTCGCGTGCGTCCGCGCCCATGATCGTCGCGCCCGTGATGTGGTTGTTCGGCGCGAACTCGTCGTTGAAGACGACGTCGGTGCCGCCGAGCACCTTCGCGGCGGTCGCGTAGACCTCGCGCGTATGCACGGCGCCGCGCTTCACGTAATCGTCGATCGCATACGTGATCTCGGGGCGCGGGATGCCGATCGCGTCGGTGGCCGTCTTGCTCGGCACGATGCGGTTCTCGGGTTGCGGCAGGATCTCGTGGAAGCAGTCGAACTGCACGTAGCGTGCGGAACGGTCGCGGATCTGCGCGTCGAGCTCGTCGTGCTTCATCAGCTTGCCGGCCTTGAAGATCTTCTGCGTCTCCTGGTTGATGCGCGACATGTTCGACAGGTGGATCTTCTTCGCGGCTTCGGTCGCGCGGAACGGGCCGTCGCGGAAACCGATCAGCGACGTCATCTCCTGCGGGCCGCGGCCCGGCCACAGTTTCTCGCTCGCATAGAACGACACGCCGGTGCCCGGATGGTCCATCAGGTTGCGGCCGACCATGTCGGAGCTGTTCGCGACGCCGTTCGGGAAATCGCGGTTCGCGGACATCAGCAGGATCTTCGGCGTCTCGATGCCGTTCGCGGCAATGACGAAATACTTGCCTTCGACGCGATGGTCGGCACCCGTCTTGTCCTTGTAGATCGCGGCGGTGATGCGCTTGTCCGGCCCGGTCTCGAGCTTGTAGACGACCGCGCTGTCGATCAGCTTCGCGCCGGCCTGCTCGGCCTTCTCGACGTGGACGATACCGTTGTACATCGCACCGATCGGGCAGATCGGCATGCAATTGTTGTTTCCGCAACAGGTCGGCCGGCCGTCGTACGGGCGGCTGTTACGCGCGACGGGCTCGGTCACCACGTGGAACTTCGGGTCGTAGCCGTTCAGCGCGCTCTTGATGGTCTGCTCGTTGAACGACAACGGCAGCGGCGGCATCGGGTACGCCTGCTTGCGCGGCGAGTACAGGTCTTCCTCGGGGCCCGGGCCCCACACGCCGAGCTCTTCCTCGGCGCGCTGATAGTAATGCTCGAGGTCGTCGTACTGGATCGGCCAGTCGCGGCCGACGCCGTACACGGTCTTCATCTTGAAGTCGTTCGGGATGAAGCGCCACGCGGACGCGGCCCAGTGCCACGTCGTGCCGCCGACCGCGCGGATGTACTGCGAGTTGAACTTGTGCTCGCCCTTCAGGACCAGGTAGTCGTTCGGCGGGCCGTATTCCGGATGCGGGGCCCACGGGCTCGACGGGTACGGCGCCATGAAATCGGTCTTGTCGGCCTGGTTGCGAAAGCGCTCGACGATTTCCCAGCGCGGCATGCGCGGGCCGGCTTCCAGCAGGATCACGGACTTGCCCGCCATCGCGAGCTGGTGTGCAACGATCGCGCCGGCGACACCCGATCCGACGACGACGATGTCGGCTTTTTGCGTATCGGTATCGGCCATCAGGCTTGCCTCTCGATCGGTTTTTCGGCCCAGAAGCCGGGTTTGTTGGGGCAATACGAAGGGATCACGAGCGTATCGGACACCACGCTGAACATTAATGCTTCTTCGTAGGTAATCACGACGTTGTCGACGATGCCGAGATACCACGCGCCGAGAATCGTCAGTGCGAGCGATTCCTGGTCGGGATTCAGCGAGCCGGATGCGAGCGCACCGGCGAGTTGCGGCAGGCTGTCGGCCGTCTTGAACGAGCCCTTCTGCAAGGCCTGCAGATAGCGCTGGCCGGTGATGCGGCTCAGCCCCTTCTTGCCGGTCAATGCTTCGGAAAGCGTCATGAACGTATCGAGCGGCGCGGTGCCGGGATCGTCGGCCAGGGCCCGCAACGCCAGCGAGCCGGTGAGGCCCGCCGCCGTCAGCGCCAGTGCTCCCTGCAGCCATTGACGCCGCGTGATGCCGGTTGCGGCTGCGTCGTTGTCACGACGCGATTGGGGGGTGTTGTCGTTGTGCATGTTTCCTTCTCTCGAACACCGGATTCGGGAAAACCACGCTTGATATTTCTCAAACATTGGCGCGGATCTGCAATGTACGCGCACCAGCCGGATCAAACAATCTTTTTATAGTTCATTTAATGTTCCGCAATCCGGGACAATCGAAATTTCGCTGCATTTTTGTGTCGTCGACGCGACAAATCCGCGGCAGGCACCCCCGTGTCGCGTGCCGACCACACACTGCACCCGCATGTCGCGCTGCGCGCGCGCGACGGTCGGTTAGAATCCCGTGCAATCAAACAGAAAGCTTCCCTCCGAGGGCAATCGAGCGATGAAGCAGCGCGACAAGCACAACAAAGAAACGCATCGAACCAACCACACGACCCGGCTGCTCTGGCGCATCGGCGCCGTCGCAACGCTCGGCGCCGCCGCGGCCCTGTCGCTGCATGCGGGCGCGGCGCGCACGGTGAGCGTGTCGCCGCAAGGCACCGTCACCGAAGTCCGGCAGAGCGTCGTCAAGTTCGACGAACCGATGGTCGCGTTCGGCTCGGCGTCCGCGCCGAATCCGGCGCGCGTGACCTGCAACGATTCGACCGCCGCGCGCGGCCAGGGCCACTGGCTCGACGACAAGACCTGGGTTTACGATTTCGAAAGCGACCTGCCGCCCGGCGTCCGCTGCTCGGTCGCGCTCAACGATACGCTGCGCTCGGTCGCCGGCAATGCGGCCAGCGGCCCGCGCCGCTTCACGTTCCAGACGGGCGGCCCGTTCCCGGTGTCGGTCCGCCCCGGCTCGCGCGAGATCGAGGAGCGGCAGGTCTTCGTGATGAAGCTGAACGGCCCGGCCGAGCCGCGCTCGGCACTCGCCAACATCTGGTGCGAAGCGGCCGGCATCGGCAACCGCATTCCGGTCACGGCGGCCGACGACGACACGCGCAACGCCCTGCTCGATCATTTCGGGCTGAAGAAAGAAGCGGCGCGCGTGCTGACGCTGTCGTGCTCGCAGGCGCTGCCGGCAAGCGCGAAGATGCAGCTCGTCTACGGCAAGGGCGTCGCGAGCCCGAGCGGCATCGCGAACGACACCGAGCGGCGCTTCGATTTCACCGTGCGCGCACCGTTCGCGGCAAGCTTCTCGTGCGAACGCGAGAACGCGAAGGCGCCCTGCACGCCGCTGCGCCCGCTCACGCTGTCGTTCAACGCACCAGTCTCGCGCAAGCAGGCCGAAGCGATCAAGCTGCGCGGCCCCGACGGTTCGCTGTCGCCCACCTTCGCCGCCGACGATCACAGCGAGGAAGTGACGACCGTCACGTTCAACCCGCCGCTGCCCGCACAGGCCGCGCTGACCGTCGAGCTGCCGTCGGGCCTGCACGACGTGACCGACCGACCGCTGTCCAACGCCGACCTGTTCCCGCTCGCGACGCGCACCGCACCGATGCCGCCGCTCGCGAAATTCGCGTCGGGCACCTTCGGGATCGTCGAGCGCTTCGCCGAACCCGGTACGCCCGCGCTGGTGCCCGTCACGCTGCGCAATGTCGAGGCCGACCTGCATATCGCCGGCCTCAATGCGGGCGGTGCGCAATTCGCGAACCTGAAGGTCGAGAACGACACCGCGATCCGCCAGTGGATGCGCACCGTCGACCGCTTCGACAACTGGTCGATGACGGCCGGCTCGATCGACGACCAGATTCCCGGGCTGCTGCAACGCAAGGGGCAGCACCCCGTCTACGTGCCGCTCGAGGCCGGCGAAAAACAGCCGGCGCCGAAGAACCGCCGCATCGACGTGCGCTCGCTGTCGCTGCTCGCGGGCGAGCCCGGCGCGCAGGTGCTGACGCTGCCGAAGGCCGATCCGAAGGCGCTGCGTCCGTTCGAAGTGGTCGGCGTGCCGATCGACAAGCCCGGCTTCTACGTGCTCGAACTCGCGTCGCCCGCGCTCGGCCGCTCGCTGCTCGCGAAGCCGTCGAGCATGTACGTGCGCACCACCGTGCTGGTCACGAACCTCGGCGTGCACCTGAAACAGGGGCGCGAGAACAACCTCGTGTGGGTCACGACGCTCGACAAGGGCAAGCCGGTGCCGAATGCGCAGATCCGCGTATCGGACTGCAACGGCGACGAAATCGCGGCCGGCAAGACCGACGCGCAGGGCCTGCTGAAGATCGACGGGCCGTTCGAGCCGAAGCGCGAATGCAGCTCGTCGGGACAGCGCTTTAACGACTACTTCGTGTCGGCCCGCGTGGACGATCCAAAGACGGGCCCCGACATGGCGTTCGTCAGCTCGGGCTGGAACCGCGGGATCGAATCGTGGCGCTTCAACGTGCCGACCGACACCGACAGCGCGCCGACCGTGCGCGCACATACGGTATTCGACCGCACGCTGCTGCGCGCCGGCGAAACCGTGTCGATGAAGCATTTCATCCGCACCGAGACGCTGCAGAGTCTCGCGTTCCCGTCGCAATACCCGACGCGCGTCGCGATCCGCCATCTCGGCACGGGCCAGACCTACAAGCTGCCGCTCACGTGGGCGGCCGACCACAGCGCGGATTCGCAGTTCACGCTGCCGGCCGCCGCGAAGCTCGGCGAATACAGCGTCGAGCTCGAAGGCGGCCCGGACGATGCGCCGACCGCCACGTACTACAGCGGCAGCTTCCGCGTCGAGGCGTTCCGCCTGCCGGTGCTGAAAGGCTCGATCGGCGCGCGCGACGCGCAGAAGAGCCCGCTCGTCGCCGCGAAGGAAGCGCCGCTCGCGGTGCAGATCGACTACGTGTCGGGCGGCGGCGCATCGAACCTGCCGGTGCAGGTATCGGCGCTGATGAAATGGGCGTCGCCGCCGTTCGCGGACCGTTTCGAGGATTTCAGCTTCACGCCGTATCGCCCCGACACGAGCGACGGCAACGCCGACGACGATGCGCAGGACGGCGACAACGCGTCGTCGTCGGCGTCGAGCAACGATCCCGACGCGACCAAGCTGATCGCCGACAAGCTGCCGCTGACGCTCGACCGCAACGGCGCGGGCTCGGTCACGCTCAAGGGCCTGCCGGACGTCGACGCGCCGAAGCGCATTGCGCTGGAGGCGACGTTCGCCGACCCGAACGGCGAAGTGCAGACGATTCGCGGCGACACGATCCTGTGGCCGGCCGCGGTGGTGGCCGGCATCAAGGCCGGCCGCTGGGTGTCGGTCGGCCAGCGCGTGCCGGTGCAGGCGCTGGCGGTCGACCTGCAGGGCAAGCCGCGCGCGTCGGTGCCGATCGAGATCAAGGGCGTCGCGCGCATCACGACGTCGTCGCGCAAGCGGATGGTCGGCGGCTTCTATGCGTACGACAACAAGAGCGACACGCGCGACCTCGGCGTGCTGTGCTCGGGCAAGACCGACGACAAGGGCCGCATGGCCTGCGACGCGACGCTCGAGCAGGCCGGCAACGTGCAGCTGATCGCGGTCGCGAAGGACGGCGACGGCCGCACGTCGAATGCGTCGACGTCGGTATGGGTCACGCGCGAGGACGAACTCTGGTTCGGCGGCGACAACACCGACCGGATCGACGTGATCCCCGAGAAAACGTCGTACGAACCGGGCGAAACGGCCCGCTTCCAGGTGCGCATGCCGTTCCGCTACGCGACCGCGCTGGTGGCGGTCGAGCGCGGCGGCGTGATGGAAACGCACATCGTCGAACTGAACGGCAAGAACCCGACCGTCGACCTGAAGGTCGGCGAATCGTGGGGGCCGAACGTCTACGTATCGGTGCTCGCGCTGCGCGGCCGGATTCGCGAGGTGCCGTGGTACTCGTTCTTCACGTGGGGCTGGAAGGCGCCGGTCGAATGGGCGCGCGCGTTCTGGCGCGAAGGCCGCCACTATGAAGCGCCGACCGCGTTCGTCGACCTGTCGAAGCCCGCGTTCCGCTATGGCCTCGGCGAGATCAAGGTCGGCACGGGCGTTCACCGCCTCGGCGTGACCGTGACGACCGACGCGACCCGCTACACGGTACGCGGCAAGGCGCAGGCGCACGTGAAGGTCACGCTGCCGAACGGCCAGCCGGTGCCGGCCGGCACGCAGATCGCCCTCGCGGCCGTCGACGAGGCGCTGCTCGAACTGATGCCGAACAACAGCTGGGACCTGCTCGACGCGATGCTGCGCCGGCGCGCGTACGGCGTCGAAACGGCCACCGCGCAGATGGAAATCATCGGCCGCCGCCACTTCGGCCGCAAGGCCGTGCCGGCGGGCGGCGGAGGCGGCAGCGCGCCGACCCGGGAGCTGTTCGACACGCTGCTGCTGTGGAACCCGCGCGTGACGCTCGATGCGAACGGCAGCGCAACCGTCGAGGTGCCGCTGAACGATGCGCTCACGCGCTTCCGGATCGTCGCGATCGCGGCGGTCGGCCCCGACCGCTTCGGCACGGGCAGCACGTCGATCCGCAGCACGCAGGATCTGCAACTGATCTCCGGCCTGCCGCCGCTCGTGCGCGAAGGCGACGCGTTCCGTGCGCAGGTCACGCTGCGCAACACGACCGACCGCGCGATGCAGGTCGTCGTGACGCCGCGCGTGACGGGCCTCGACGTCGCACCGCAAACCGTGTCGCTGGCGGCGAACGCGGCGACCGAGGTCGCGTGGACGATCACGGTGCCCGAGCAGGCGCTCGATGCGGCCGGTGCGCTGAACTGGCGCATCGAGGCGGCCGAGCAAGGCGGCAAGCGGGCAT